>NZ_JABUZF010000180.1:0-211 GCF_014897885.1 Halomonas sp. 3D7M
GCTTGATGGCCGAATTGCTTACCTGCAAAAACTGCGCGATAACCTAGCGGGATGTATAGGCTGTGGTTGCCTGAGCATGACTAGTTGCCCGCTCTATAACCCCGACGACAAACTGGCTAAATCAGGTAGCGGCCCTGTACTTCTCGATCAGGCAGAGCAAAAAGCCAGAGCCCGATAAGAACCAAACGCTGGTTCCTTAAAATAGCCCTTA
>NZ_JABUZF010000180.1:286-2750 GCF_014897885.1 Halomonas sp. 3D7M
AATAGCTCTTCAAATAGCCCTCAATAGTAGCCCTTACATCTTAATCTACACGAATGAACCACTTGGGTTTGATACGCCCAAAGTCTCGACGGATATTGGTTTTCAAGGCTTTCTTGGAATCCAGAACGACAGCATCCCACTCAGTTCTAACAAATACCACCCAATGCCAGAATGGCCTGCCTTGCTCCGTGCGCCACTTGATCGCCAATAGTGCCTTATCTGGAAGAGTCGCCCAGGTGTCGAATGGCGTCTCTGTTGGCGCAGCCGTGATACCCAAAGCACACAATAGCCTACGGACATATTCGGTATCTGACCAAAGCGCTGTGTCTTCGGCATAAATACCCAAAGCATTAGCTGTCGCTTTGGCCTGCACGTAGGTAATGCCCGCAAGCGCGGCGCATGCAGCAATCCCACAGCCGGATATTTCTTCTTGAATAACAGGGTTCATTGAGTCTTCCAGTTAGTACAGAACTGTATGAAGTGGTACGAGGGGAAAAATAGCGGGGAGTCGCTACCCTCGAACTGCCGAGCATGCACGTCAAAGCCATTAAGATTATAATCACTGGCTAGGCCAGACCCACCCTATTATCGAACTCTAAGCCTCGGGCGTATTACTGTGAGCATCCCCCATCGAAGTGAAAAAAGCCAAACTAGGCCTGTTCGCAAAGGCCTGCACCCGAGGAATCGACACAACCAAGGCTATGACTTCCCGGCTCTCGTAACAGGCCACCCAGCACTAGCCTCCCATGTAAAACCGAACGCGCATGGCGACCTTTCCATTGATTTCGCAGACCCATTGGCAGTAAAAACGCTCAACGCTGCGTTATTAAACCGGTACTACAACATTGTCGATTGGGATATTCCAGAGGGCGCGCTTTGCCCGCCAATCCCAGGCAGAGCTGACTATATCCATTACATGGCTGACTTGCTGGAGATTGGGCCTGAGCTAGAACAGCGCAGTATCAAGCTGCTCGACATAGGGACTGGAGCAAATGGAATCTACCCAATACTGGCTTGCCAAATTTACGGCTGGCAGTGTGTTGGTAGCGACATTAATCCTCAGTCGCTTGAGAATGTAGCCACGATTATCGCCAACAACCCCACACTCAAAGAACGCTTCACGCTGCGCACACAGCACGACAAAAACCACATTTTTGATGGAATCATTCAAACTGGTGAATTCTTTGACGTCAGCGTATGCAACCCACCCTTCCATGCCTCGCTTGATGAAGCACTTAAAGGTAGCCGGCTTAAACTCAAGAATCTCGCTCGTAGTCGCGGTGAGCAAAAGGTAAAAAACCAATCCACCACCCTAAATTTTGGCGGATTGGGAGCAGAGCTTTGGTGTAAGGGAGGCGAACAGCTGTTTCTTAAAAAGCTCATAAGAGAAAGCAAGGTGTATTCAACTCAATGCCGCTGGTTTACTAGCTTGGTTTCCAAAGCAGACAATGTTAAACCTGCCAAGAAGTTGATTGGTAAGCTTGGTGCAGTTGATATACGGGAAATAGAGATGAAGCAGGGAAATAAGATTACGAGGGTATTGGCCTGGACATTCATCTGAGCCGCGCAGGCGATTTATGCTTGCAGGCAGCCTGCGGTAGTCGGCACTCGACCGGGATTATCACCCGCTATCCAGTCCTCAATAGGAAAAAGGTCAAACAGACCAACCTTCACAAGCGTTGGAACGGCAAGTTCAAGCTCTTTTTCTACTTGGCCTCGCTCGCCAGCGTTATAAAGATTAATGTTATATAGCATCGTTGCAACCGTTCCCGTCTGAACCTTACTGCCATCTTTGAGATGAACCGAAGGAAGAACTTCCCTACCGCTAACGACTTTCTGATTTACAGCGGCCAACTGCTCCGTATGTTCAACACTTTTTTTCATTAGCACTCTCCTTTTTTCAAGCGGCTCTACTTTTAAACAGCTCAGCTTTCTCGCAGCAGCACAGCGGGTAGTCGATCAGTATTACACTGATCGAGAAGTGGCTGAAGCCATGAATGCCGGATATTCGAGCATGGATAAATGGGTGCGAGTGCGTCAACTACGCCAAGAGCGTGATGATCAAACCCTTAAACAACGCCCATGACACCCACGGCGGCACATTGTTTGATATTAAAAACATCAACCCCAAATTATGGAGATTCTTTATTAAAGCCAGAATTATCTTTCATTATACCATGGGTCTATATCAATACCTCCGTCACATGTGATTTCAGCTCGATAATATCCTGAGTCCGTCTCAAAACTTTGTAATATCAAATCTCCTGAGTCTCCGTCAATATACTCGAAACCTTCTTGCATACGGAACCCACTCATTGTAAAAACTTGTGGAAAATCATTATGAAAACCATCAATAGTACTTTTAATTTCCTCATACGAAAGATTATTGCAACCCGTGCCGGTACTGCTATATTTCATAAACAAGGCATAAGCTAACATCAGCAACCCTACAGCCAGCACCATT
>NZ_JABUZF010000183.1:0-207 GCF_014897885.1 Halomonas sp. 3D7M
GTTCGCCAGTTTTGAACTGCGCCAAAATCTTTTCGCGCATGGCCTGGCTTCTGCCGCCATGAATGGAATCGGCTGCGATGCCGCGTTTTTCCAGTTGAGCAACTAGCTTGGCTGCACTGTGTTTTTTCTCGACAAAAATAAGCGCCTGATCCCACGCTTGCTCGTTGATCAAGTGGCTCAATGGGGCGGACTTGGTGTCTTTGTCTA
>NZ_JABUZF010000183.1:293-3112 GCF_014897885.1 Halomonas sp. 3D7M
GATGTCAGCCGCCAGGTCGGTCATCTTACTATCTGAAAAACCGTAGGCGAGGGCGCGAACGTCGCCGGTCATGGTGGCTGAAAACAGTAGGTTCTGACGGTTTTCAGGCAGGCGTACTAAGATTTTGTGGATATCATCGACAAAACCCATGTCGACCATTCTGTCCGCTTCGTCCAACACCATAACTTGAAGTTCATCAAAGTGCAGCGCACGCTGATGTGCCAAATCCAGCAATCTACCCGGCGTGGCGACCAAAATATCCACTCCTTCGATTAGCCGCTCTTTTTGAGGCGCGGTATCCACACCGCCATACACCGCCATAGAGGTTAACTGCGTGTGCTTAGCGCATTGAGCCACATTGGCTTCGACCTGAACCGCTAACTCGCGGGTCGGCACCAGAATCAGCGCGCGTATGCGCTTGCCGCGTAACGCTTCCGCTTTGCTGAATCGCTCTAACAGAGGCAGAACAAAGGCAGCAGTTTTGCCTGTTCCTGTTTGTGCGGTGGCGATTAAGTCTTTGCCCGAAAGAATGGCAGGAATCGCTTGTTCCTGGATGGGCGTTGGTGTTTTGTAACCTAGTTCGGTAATCGCTTGAACAAGAGGACGGGATAAGCCTAGTTTTGAAAATGGCATGAGGTGCTCAGACAGATGGTCGTAAGGTGTGTCGAAAATAAAAGATGACGCAGTATAGCGTAAAAGCAGCCGTTCATTGCTCGAATAGAGCAATTAGCTTCATAGTGCCGAATGGCGACTTTTATGATGAAATGACAGACATTAATTAAATGAATGGTAAGTGATATTTTGTAGTACGTTTTGTTTTTTATGATTTTTTTAATTTCGAACGCTGTGTGTTTGAATTATGATTAGCTTTAACTAAGTAGATTAGCTTTTACTAAATAGCTGGCCGCTGCAGCGGAGGCGCTTTAGGCCTCACATATTTTTGAGCCACAATTGCGGGTGCGCTGCGCTTACCACGCACTACAAAATCAAACGATGGCACGTTTGTGGCGCGGCGTAAGGCTTGGCGAGGAACGAGCCATAAGGCACCCGCGATGGCAGCGCAGCCCGGCGCGTTCATTTAATATCAGATCGTGCAGTCTATCCACTGTTAAGATTTTAGGGATTAATAATGACGACTTCGATTAGAAAACTTTTCCTCAATTACCTGTCCCAATTGACGGCCATTATTGAGAAAGTGCCGGAAGAGCTGTTTTCAGACACCCTACACGAAGGGATGTTTTCTCTGGAAATGAATGCACAAATAGCTGCCAACTTTCTTTTAAGGGGGTACTGTCCGTTAGTTGGTGGTGAAGTTGTTTCGTATGAGCTTTCAGCGTCAGGTAAAAATGCGTCCCTTAGGTTGATACACGAGGTGCAAATTCAGCTTGAGACACTTCCTGATATTGAAGGGTTAGACGATAGTAAGTTGATATCAGATACAGCAGGTTTTACAGAGATTAGCCTTCCGCAAAGCAGTTACGTGTTTAGGTATATAGTCCCTAACTACATGTTTCATATGAGCATGGTATATGCGATAGCGAGAAAAGCCGGTGTACCTCTTAGTAAAGGGGATTTCGACGGTTTACACTCTTATCCTGTTGGTTTCAGTTTTATTGATTAGCATCTCCCTAACAAAGCGTTTCAGAGGGGGAGTGAGCAAAAGGAGGAAGCGTGCATCATTTAGCAGCTCAATGGATTGTGGGGTTACTGAGAGAAAGGAGTATTCCTTTTTTGATCTGCGGTGGGCTCGCAGCAAAGGGGTATGGTTCAGAGCGTGAGCTTAATGACATCGACCTGTTTGTCCCCGGCGAGCACTTTGCGTCAGTGGTTCAGGCCGGTCAGCAGTTTGTATCCAAAGCTGCCGCTCACCGCCAGGAGGAAGGCTGGGATCTAACCTACGTCCAGTTCAAATATGAAGGTATTAAAGTGGAGGTAGGTAACTCTGACGGCTCGCAAATTTTCGATGCAAGTAACGAAACCTGGGTACCGCTCAACATAGATTTTTCTCGCTATGTAACCGTGCATTTATTGGGTCTTGAACTTCCTCTTATGCTGAAGGACGATCTGGTGCGGTATAAATCTATACTCGCACGGCCGGTGGATATCGAAGATGTCTGCGCTATCCGTGAGAACGAGGAGCCAGGTAATTCACCCAGTGACAGGTGAGGAGGTTCGAGGAGAAAGAGTGATGAAAACAGTCACTAGAGAAGTGCGTCTGCGCATGAATTTCAGTCAACTGTAGAGAAGCACGATGATCGTAGAAAATGTGCTTCCTGAAAATTATGCAGAGATGCTTAATGTTTGGGAAGAGTCAGTCCGAGCAACTCATGAATTTATAACGGAAGAAGATATTGAGTTTTTTAAACCAATTATCATTGAGCAGGCATTTCCCGCTGTTACATTGAGGTGCGTTAAAGATGAACGTGGTTCAATCCTAGGTTTTTTGGGTGCCCAAAATTCAAAGATTGAAATGCTATTCATCTTGAATGAAGCGCGAGGGAAAGGCATTGGTAAGGCACTACTGAAATACGCAATTGAGCAGTTAGGTGCAACCAAAGTGGACGTCAATGAACAAAATCCACAGGCTGTTGGTTTTTACGAGCATATGGGTTTTAAAGTAGTTTCACGTTCACCCTTTGATGATATGGGAAAACCCTTTCCAATTCTGCATATGACACTTTAAGGCTAGATTTGTGGTAACCAGGCTTGCTAGAAGAAACGCCCGAGGCTAATAACCTTGGGCGTTTCCGTATGTGGTGGGAAAATCGTATAACAACGTGCTCAGGGCAGATTCGCAACGTAAGCGTCCATTCCGCGAC
>NZ_JABUZF010000184.1:0-191 GCF_014897885.1 Halomonas sp. 3D7M
CAACTTGCTGGCGGACATTAGCGGCGATGGCCTTGCCATCGATAAGTTGGGCGGTCATGTAATAGAATCCCTGTGAAGGTTAGAAACGAAGCTGAGTGACTATGTCTAGGCCGTGGCGTTTAAAGTATGGGAGGGCGGCGCGTGAGCATCGTACCCGAACCTCTGTTGAACACCGATACTTAAACCTCGCT
>NZ_JABUZF010000184.1:287-3388 GCF_014897885.1 Halomonas sp. 3D7M
TTTTCGCATGCTAGGGCGACAAGGCAAAGCTTCTAACGAATCAATCACTTTAGGTGTTGACTTTAAACTCAGAAATAGTAATATATGCCTCGCTTGAGACGGGACATGCAGCAGCGTCTAAGGTAAGAAATCGGGATGTAGCGCAGTCTGGTAGCGCGCCTGCTTTGGGAGCAGGATGTCGGGGGTTCGAATCCCTCCATCCCGACCACATACCTAGCGCGGAAGGTGGTAACTTGCTTTTCCGAACATTGGTTGTGGTCAAGTGCTCATCAGTATTCAGTCTCTTAGAATGCTTTATGTGCGCCCATAGCTCAACCGGATAGAGCAACGGCCTTCTAAGCCGTAGGTTGCGGGTTCGAGTCCTGCTGGGCGTGCCATTAAGGCTTTTTAGTGGACGCATTCGGTAAGACATGTAAGTCATACTTCATCAATGGTGGATGTAGCTCAGTGGTAGAGCCCCGGATTGTGGCTCCGGTGGTCGTGGGTTCGATCCCCATCATCCACCCCATTTGATGACTCGTATTAATTATATGCAATTCTAGTTTTAGGTTGTGGTGGATGTAGCTCAGTGGTAGAGCCCCGGATTGTGGCTCCGGTGGTCGTGGGTTCGATCCCCATCATCCACCCCATTAACCTTGATGTTATCCTCAAAAAAATCCTATCGCGTTATTATTACTTTTCCCCTTTATTAATTATTTTGTTTGAAACCAAGCTGACCTATGTTCGGCTTTTTTGCGTTTTGGTCGCTCGTGTTTTAAACCCTTCGTGTTTTAAGCCTCTTTCACCTTATTTGGCTATGCAATGCCTTTCCTGGGTTTTGCCTTTGATTCATTTCCTGCCCGAAAAATGTCTCTCTACCTGAAATTGCTGCGAAATTTTCCTAGGCTTATTATCGCGATGCCGCCTTAGTAGGGGGCAGGCCTGCGCTTGATGAACCGCTTAAAAAGGTCTTTAGTAAGAAGCGCTGGTGCATTTTGATGGCTTTGGCGATACGTGCAGTGAAGTCATCTATATTATTTTTTAATGCGATATTTGTTGCTGCTTTTGGGTCTGAAAACAGTTTTTTAAGCTATGTTAATGCTGTTTAGATAGTGATATTTTTTAACGAGTTGTTCGTTGAAAATAATCATTTGAACTGTAGGCAGTATTTTCTTTTACGGAGTGCAACGCAATGGCGCGTCAAACGGTGGTGTTAGGGGCAGGTATGGTCGGTGTCAGCATTGCATGGCACTTGCAGCAGCGTGGTCATCAAGTAACGCTGGTTGATCGCCGCCAACCTGGTCGTGAAACCTCTTTCGGCAATGCTGGCATTATCCAGCGCGAAGCGGTTCGTCCTTATGCTTTCCCGCGGGATATGAAAACCATCCTGAGCGTGCTGCCAAACAAGCGTGTTGATATTCGTTATCGGCCTGCTGGCATGATTAATGCTGCTTCGCCGCTGTTGAGCTACTGGCATAACTCTTCCAGCCGACACTATAAAAAAATAGTGCCTGAGTATGCGTCATTGATACAGCTCTGCTTGAAGACTCACGGCCCCATGATTGAAGCGGCAAAGGCTGATCATTTGGTTCGCCGGGAAGGCTGGTTGGAAATTTATCGCACGCCCGGAGAGCTAGCAAAACGCGTAAAAGAAGCGCAAGACGCCCGTGACAATTTTGGTGTTCAGTTTGACGTTTTGGACCGCGCTGCATTAGAGGCTAAAGAGCCAGACTTAGGTAGCGATATTATTGGTGCTATTCACTGGCTTGACCCCTGGACAGTTGCCGACCCAGGTGGGCTGGTTGCCGCTTATGCAGATGCTTTTGTCCAGCAGGGCGGGCGTATTTTGCAAACTGATATTAAGGGGTTGAAGCAACAAGGAGAGCGCTGGCAAGTCGATACGGCTGCTGAGTGCCTAGAAGCAGATGAGGTTGTCGTTGCACTAGGTCCATGGGCAGGTAGCTGGCTGAAAGGCTTAGGCTATCATTTCCCGACCTTTGTTAAGCGTGGCTATCACATGCACTACGCCACACAGCCTTCTAAAAAGCTTCATTACTGGTTAATGGATGCGGAAGTGGGTTACTTGCTTGCGCCTATGAATGCAGGCGTTCGGTTAACCACCGGGGCTGAGCTTGACCGGCTTGAGTCGCCAGCAGATGAGCAGCAGCTAGCTGCTGCAGAAAAAGTTGCGCGCACGATATTCCCCCTCGCTGAGCGTCGCGACGCCTCTGCTTGGAAAGGCGCGCGACCATGTTTGCCTGACATGAAGCCTGTTATAGGGCCGGCTCCCAAGCATCGTGGCCTGTGGTTAGCTTTTGGACATGGGCATCAGGGATTTACCCTAGGTCCTGCTACCGGGCAATTACTGGCGGATATGATAGAAGGTAAGCCGACTGAGATTGATATGGCGCCTTTCAGGGCTGACCGTTTCTAAATCAGTGGGTAGCTGTTGGCTTAGTACTGTTGGCTTAGTACTGCTGACTAAGTACTTAATGGGAGAGGTGCTTGGTAGTAAAGCATGATGTTTGCTATCTTGATGCAACATATCGCAATCGTGAGGTGGAAGATGGATGTTGCCGTAAGCAACGCAGTGAGCACCGCACTCTATATGAATCAAGCACAATCTGCTGAACAGGCACAGATGCAGCTTTTTAAGCAGTCTCTTGATATGCAAGCACAGCAAGTGTCGGAAGTACTTGCCTCTGCTAACATGGGCGCTCAGCCAAGCCTTGCCCAAGAGGGCAGCGTGGGGACTCAGGTCAATACTTACGCCTAGCCAAATAAACGTCAGTACGAAAAAAGCGCCGACATGTTCGGCGCTTTTTTTTTAAATTTCCCTTAACTACTTTCCCAGTGGATGCCGTAACTCTTCTTGAGATTGAGCTAAAAAGCATTCCTGGTCGGCAAACGCGATGTGCCGTTGTTTATCTGCTATAATATATCAATAGCATTGTTTTGATGC
Organism: Halomonas sp. 3D7M; assembly: GCF_014897885.1. Taxonomy (NCBI): domain Bacteria; kingdom Pseudomonadati; phylum Pseudomonadota; class Gammaproteobacteria; order Oceanospirillales; family Halomonadaceae; genus Halomonas; species Halomonas sp. 3D7M. The sequence goes on from NZ_JABUZF010000184.1 coordinate 3,229, forward strand.
GTTATAGTAGATCAATTTTGTGTTATTTCGCGTTTTTGATATGTTTTTACATATATTTTATGGTTAATGATGTATTAAAGAAGATCAAGCATGAGTTACGCAACAGAGCAAATACTGGAGAGCCTTCGAGAGGCTCGTGCACGTAAGGGGTTAAGCCAGA
>NZ_JABUZF010000188.1:0-726 GCF_014897885.1 Halomonas sp. 3D7M
CGCTTTTCAAAAAAGCTAGCTAAGCCCTCTTGACCCTCTTGGCTCACCCGCAGTTTGGAGATCACTTGGCAGGTGTGTTCTCGGGTGGCGTCGCTGTCGGGTGCCTGAGCCACGCTTGCCAGCAGTGCTTTGGTTGCCCGTTGGGCTTGGGGAGAGCCACTCAGCAGGGTGTCGAGCATGGCGTCTACGGCGCTATCCAAGGCATCGTGCTCCACCACTTGGTGAACCAAGCCGAGCGCCATCGCTGTTGGCGCATCCATCACTTCAGCAGTGAGTGCGTAACGGCGCATTTGGCGTTCGCCAAGCGCGCGCTGAACATAAGGGCTAATCACCGCGGGCGATAGGCCAATTTTGACTTCCGACAGGCAGAATTTAGCTTTATCTGAAGCGACGACCAGATCGCAACAGGCGGCTAGACCCACCGCGCCACCAAAGGCCGCCCCCTGAACTCGGCAAACAGTAGGGCAAGGCAGGGTGTCTAACCCGAACATAAGCGCTGACAGTTTGCGTGAGTCCGCTAGATTGTCTTCCAGGCCGTAATCGACCATGCGCTTCATCCAGTTGAGATCAGCGCCCGCAGAAAAACTTTTACCCTCAGAGCCAAGCACCACCACCCGAACGTCACCGGCGTTGGCCAACGCGTGCAACTCGTCTAGATGGGCGTTTAGTTCAGCGATCAGGCTGTCGTCAAAGGCGTTATGCACCTCTGGGCGGTTTAACGTCAGG
>NZ_JABUZF010000188.1:746-2811 GCF_014897885.1 Halomonas sp. 3D7M
GCGCCACGCCTTCTTCGATCAGTAGCGTTGAGTAAGCCATAGTGTTCGCCCTTACATCCGGAACACGCCGAAGCGTGTCTCTTCGACGTCAGCATTCATTGCAGCGGCTAGTGAAAGCCCTAATACGTCGCGGGTTTGAAGTGGATCAATGACGCCGTCATCCCATAGGCGGGCGCTAGCATAATAGGGGTGACCCTGGTGCTCATACTGGTCGCGAGTGGGCTGTTTAAAGGCCTCTTCTTCCTCTTTGGTCCACTCGCGGCCATCGCGCTCATACTGCTCACGTTTCACCTGCGAGAGCACGCCTGCCGCCTGCTCACCGCCCATTACCGAAATACGCGCATTGGGCCACATGAACAGCAGGTTGGGGTCATAGGCGCGACCACACATTCCGTAGTTACCTGCGCCAAAACTGCCGCCAATCAAAACGGTGAACTTGGGTACTTTGGCGCATGCGACGGCAGTCACTAGCTTCGCACCGTGCTTAGCGATGCCTTCATGCTCGTACTTAGAGCCGACCATGAAGCCGGTAATGTTTTGCAGGAACACCAGCGGAATCTTGCGCTGAGCGCAAAGCTCAATAAAGTGCGCGCCTTTTACCGCGCTCTCTGAAAACAGCACGCCGTTGTTGGCCACAATACCAACCGGATAGCCGTGGATATGCGCAAAGCCGGTTACCAAGGTGTCGCCGTAGTAGCGCTTGAATTCGTCAAAGTCAGAGCCATCGACAATACGACCAATCACTTCGCGAACGTCGTAAGGCTTTTTAAGGTCGGTGCCAACAATGCCGTAAAGTTCGCTGGGGTCGAGTTTGGGAGGTTGGGGCGCTTGCATGGCTAATTTGCCGCGCTTTTGCCAATTTAAACGGGACACACAAGCGCGCGCCAACTGCAGGGCGTGGGCATCATTTTCAGCGTAATGATCGGCTACGCCGCTGATTTTGGCGTGCACATCGGCACCGCCCAGGTCTTCTGCACTAATGTTTTCGCCCGTGGCCGCCTTCACTAACGGTGGGCCGCCCAGGAAAATCGTGCCCTGTTCTTTAACGATGATTGATTCATCTGCCATGGCGGGTACATAAGCACCGCCAGCCGTGCAGGAGCCCATGACCACCGCTATTTGCGGGATGCCCTCTGCCGACATCGTGGCTTGGTTATAGAAGATGCGTCCGAAGTGATCGCGATCGGGGAACACTTCATCCTGGCGGGGTAAGAATGCGCCGCCGGAATCGACTAAATAGATGCACGGTAAACGGTGCTTGCGGGCTATTTCTTGGGCGCGCAGGTGCTTTTTCACCGTTAGCGGGAAATAAGTGCCACCTTTTACTGTGGCATCGTTGGCCACAATCACGCACTCAACGCCAGATACCCGGCCAATGCCCGTTACCACGCCTGCCGCAGGCACGTCGCTATCGTAAACGTGATGGGCTGCCAGGGCGGAAAACTCTAAAAATGGCGAGCCTTCGTCAATTAAGTGATCGATACGATCACGCACAAATAGCTTGCCGCGGCTCTCGTGGCGTTCACGCGCCTTAGGGCCGCCGCCTTGGGCGACGGCAGCGGTCAATTCTCGTAGCTTGGAAACTTCCCCCAACATGGATGCTGCGTTGCTTTGAAAGACATCGCTGCGGGGATTGATCTGTGTAGAGAGTGTGCTCATGGCGCGGCCCTTACTTTGTTTCGGTGAAGAGTTCGCGGCCAATCAGCATCCGGCGAATTTCGCTGGTGCCCGCGCCAATTTCATACAGTTTGGCATCGCGCAGAAGGCGACCGGTGGGGTACTCGTTGATATAGCCGTTGCCGCCGAGCAGCTGAATGGCATCTAGGGCAACTTGGGTGGCTTTCTCTGCGCAGTAAAGAATCACGCCCGCTGCGTCTTTGCGCGAGGTCTGGCCGCGGTCGCAGGCTCCGGCAACGGCGTATAAGTAGGCGCGACAAGCGTTCAGCGTGGTGTACATATCCGCGACTTTGCCTTGCACCAACTGGAACTCGCCAATGGACTGGTTGAACTGCTTGCGCTCGTGGATATAGGGCATCACCACATCCATAGCGGCCTGCATGATGCC
>NZ_JABUZF010000188.1:2837-9619 GCF_014897885.1 Halomonas sp. 3D7M
AGGACCAGCAGCCAGTACGGTGCGCTCATAATCCAAGCCGCTCATGAGAACGCGAACCCCTTTACCGACCTCGCCCAGTACGTTTTCAGCCGGTACTTTGCAGTCTTGGAAAACCAGTTCGCAGGTGTTAGAGCCGCGCATACCCAGCTTGTCGAGCTTCTGTGCCGTAGTGAAGCCAGGCATGCCTTTTTCAATAATGAACGCTGTAATACCTTTAGAGCCTGCTTCTGGGTCGGTTTTGGCGTACACCACTAATACGTCGGCGTCAGGGCCGTTGGTGATCCACATCTTATTGCCGTTAAGGATGTAATGATCACCATCCAGCTTGGCACGTAGCTGCATTGACACGACGTCAGACCCTGCACCTGGCTCTGACATTGCCAGTGCACCTACGTGGTCGCCGCTGATCAGCTTGGGCAGATATTTCTCTTTTTGTGCAGCGCTGGCGTTGATCTTTAGCTGATTGACGCACAGGTTTGAGTGCGCGCCATAGGAGAGGGCGACGGAAGCACTTGCCCGGGAAATTTCTTCCATCGCAATACAGTGGGCAAGATAGCCCATACCACTACCGCCATCCTCTTCAGATACGGTAATCCCCAATAGACCCATGTCGCCAAACTTCTTCCACAGATCATTTGGGAATTCGTTGTTGCGGTCGATTTCAGCAGCGCGTGGGGCAATTTCGCTAGCGGCAAAGGCATTGACCTGCTCGCGCAGCATGTTCAGTTCATCGTCGAGGCCGAAATTGAGTTCTGAATAGTGTGAAAACATGGTCAATCACCTTGTCATTGTTAATGGGGGCTTTTCGTCGTTAAAGAAGGTTTTTCATTGAGTTCTTCAAGAGCCTGGCGGCAGCGAATTTCAGCGCTTTCAAGTTCCAGCTGCACCATCGTGATATCTTTCATTTGTTGTTCTAGAGCCGATTTACGCTCGCTGATTTTGCTTAGCATTAGATGCAACTGCTTTTCGCTGCCGCTGCGGGTCTCATCCCACAGCTCAAAGAGTTCGCGAATTTCTGCTAAGGAAAAACCGAGTCGTTTACCGCGTAGCGTTAATTTCAGGCGCACGCGATCTTTGCTGCTGTAGATGCGTGTTTGTCCACGGCGAGCAGGGTGGAGTAACTCCTGATCTTCATAAAAGCGAATACTCCGAGTGGTAACGTCGAACTCGCTGGCCAATTCACTGATCGTGTAGGTTTTGCTCATGATCATTGTTCTCGTCGATAGGGGGATGTCCCTATGGAACACTGACCATGAGGCTAAAACAAGTTTACGTTAACGTAAAGCAGTAGTTGTGCTTGTGTGATTTTCTTGATTATTGACTAATTATCTGAAAAATAACTATTTTTATTATTAACGTGAAGAAGCATTAAAGAAGCGTAGACCAAAGTTGTAATTGTAATACCCCTCAAGTGATTGCTAGTTTGCACCTACACCTTACGTTCAGGTAAGGGTGTGTTGCCGGCTAACGAGTTTCACTTGGTGACGCGGTTGGTGAAACGTCAGCACCCAACACCCGGATACAAGAACACCCGAACACAAGAACAAAAAGAGGCTTACCACTCCATGCGTGCAGACGATGTTCTTAATGGGCCAGTGCTCGAGACCAGAGGGCTGACCAAAGGATTCCGCGGTTTTACCGCCGTGGATGACGTTAATCTTCAAGTTCAAGAAGGGCATATTCACGCCCTGATTGGCCCCAACGGTGCTGGAAAGACCACCGTTTTTAATTTGCTAACCAAGTTTCTGCCGCCTACACGTGGAGAAATCCTTTATCGCGGTAAGCCCATTACCAGCAAGAAATCCAATGAGATTGCACAGCTGGGTCTCGTGCGTTCATTTCAAATTTCAGCGGTGTTTGCGCACATGACGGCGCTGGAAAACGTCCGAGTAGCGCTACAGCGTCAATTAGGCACATCGTTTCACTTCTGGAAATCAGAAAAGTCGCTAGATCACCTTAATGAGCGTGCATTGGAGCTGCTTGATGAGGTTGGCCTGCGTGAGTACGCCGATACACTAACGGTAGAAATGCCATACGGCCGTAAGCGCGCCCTGGAAGTTGCCACCACGCTGGCGCTTGACCCTAAGATGATGCTGTTGGATGAGCCGACTCAGGGGATGGGGGCAGAGGACGTTGATCGTATCGTCGAGCTGATTAAGCGTGTCTCAAAAGGGCGCACCGTCTTAATGGTGGAGCACAATTTGAGCGTGGTAAGCAGGCTTTGTGATCGTATTACGGTATTAGCCCGCGGCGCGGTGTTGGCCGAAGGTAATTATGACGAGGTTTCCCGCAATCCATTAGTGCGCGAGGCATATATGGGCAGTGAAGCTGCTGAAGAGGAGGCTGCCGTATGAATACCGCTGAGGCCTATGAAACCAATGAACTAGCCGATTCCCAAACGCTAGAAATGCTGAGAGTGCAAGACTTGCACGCTTTCTATGGTGAATCGCACATACTTCATGGCGTGAACTTTGATGTTAAGCGTGGGGAGTTGGTTACCCTGCTGGGCCGCAACGGCGCGGGACGCAGCACTACTCTAAAATCCATTATGAATATGGTTGGGCGTCGCACCGGCTCGATTGTGATTAATGGCAACGAAACGCTGAATATGAAGGCACACCATATTCCAAGGCTTGGTGTCGGCTACTGCCCCGAAGAGCGCGGTATTTTTGCCAGTCTGGATGTGCACGAAAATTTACTACTTCCGCCCACGGTTCGCTCTGGCGGAATGAGCCTAGATGAAATCTACGCCATGTTTCCCAACCTTTACGAGCGCCGCAGAAGCCAGGGGACGCGGCTTTCCGGCGGTGAGCAGCAGATGCTTGCCATGGCACGCATTCTACGCACCGGCGCGCGACTTTTGCTGCTCGATGAAATTACCGAAGGCTTAGCCCCCGTTATTGTGCAAAAACTTGGCGAAGTGCTTATTCAACTGAAAGAGCGCGGTATGACCATTGTTCTGGTGGAGCAGAACTTCCGTTTTGCAGCGCCGCTGGCAGATCGCCATTTTGTAATGGACCACGGTCAAATTGTTGAAGAGATAAGCGCTGAGCAGCTTCCGTCACGTCGAGACCATCTCAACACCATGCTGGGGGTATAACGCCAATCTAGATCATAAACACAGCATCAGCTTCGCAGTAGGTGCACTACAACACTAAACGCTCTATAAGCATTTCATTCGTACGTCGTAACACAACAACAAAGGCCTCAAGGGCCAGGAGACGAACATGACCTTTATGAAAAAAACGCTGACCGCCAGCATCGCCGTTGCCGCCGCTTCTACTATGGCAGTCTCAACCGCTCACGCCGACATTAGCGATAATGAGGTGCGCATTGGTTATTTGGCAGATATGTCTGGGACTTATCGTGACTTAGCTGGTCCAGGCGGCGAAACAGCCATGGAAATGGCGATTGCTGATTTTGGTGGCAGTGTTAACGGCTCGCCCATTGTAATTTTTAGTGCTGATGATCGTAACAGTGCTGACGTCGGTGCTAACACAGTGCGTGAGTGGATAGATCAGCGTAACGTCGACATGGTGGGTGGCCTAGTGGCGTCCTCGGTGTCTATTGCGGTCACCAAAGTGTTGGAAGAAAACAATGGTCTGGGCATTGTGTCGGGCTCTGCGGCATCAAGCATTACCAATGAACACTGCACGCCCAACCACATTCACTGGGTTTACGATACTTACCCACTGGCGAACGGTACTGCAAAAGCAGTTGTCGAGCAGGGCGGCGACAGCTGGTTCTTGTTAACGGCTGATTATGCGTTCGGCCATGCGCTGGAAGCTGATGTAACCAAAGTGGTTGAAGCCAATGGAGGCGAGATTGTCGGCGGCGTACGCCACCCGTTCCCGACAAGTGACTTCTCCTCGTACATCCTCCAGGCCCAAGGGTCTGGCGCGAAGATTGTTGGTTTGGCTAACGCCGGTGCCGACACTGTTAACGCGATCACTACTGCCAGCCAATTTGGTCTGACCCAGAGTGGCCAGCAGCTAGCAGGCCTGCTGATCTTCCTCAACGATGTACACGCGCTAGGCTTGGAATCCACTCAAGGCCTTCTGCTAACCACGGGTTGGTATTGGAACATGGATGAAGAGGCTCGCGCTTGGTCAGATCGTTATTTTGAAGAAGTTGGTCGTATGCCCACCATGGTTCAGGCAGGTATCTACTCAAGCACCATGCACTACCTGAAAGCCGTAGAAGCCGCGGGAACCGACGATCCTGAAGTTGTTCGTGCCCAAATGGCTGATATGCCCATTGAAGACTTCTTTGCGCGTAACGGCTCCATTCGTGAAGATGGCCGCATGATTCACGACATGTACCTTGCCCAAGTGAAAACGCCGGAAGAGTCTACCGGTGAGTGGGATCTTTATGAAATCCTCAGCACCATTCCTGCCGATGAAGCCTACCGTCCGCTCTCTGATAGCCAGTGCAAACTGGTTCAAAACTAAGTCGAATAACAACCGCAAGTGACGTTAGAACTGGTTGGTGGCAACTTGCCACCAACCGCTTGACGGCGAGGAGAGTCATACAATGACGATGATATTCGGCGTGCCATTGGCCGTTTTCATGGGCCAGCTTACGCTTGGGCTTGTGAATGGAGCCTTTTACGCACTGCTCAGTTTGGGCCTGGCGGTCATCTTCGGCCTACTGAAGATCGTCAACTTTGCCCATGGGGCGCAATACATGCTGGGAGCCTTCGCCGCACTGCTAGGCTTTCGCTATTTAGGCATCAACTATTGGCTAGCGCTGTTTTTGGTGCCACTGGTGGTGGGTAGTTTCGGCATGCTAATAGAGCGCTTTTTGCTGCGTCGCATTGCCCATTTAGACCATCTTTATGGATTGTTGCTTACCTTCGGGTTAGCACTCATTTTTGAAGGCACGCTGGTTAACTTCTTTGGTGTTTCGGGTGCGCGGTACGCGACTCCGGAAGCACTGCAAGGCGGCCTGAATTTAGGCTTCATGTTCCTGCCTACCTACCGGGCCTGGGTATTGGTAGCGGCACTGGCCATGTGTCTATTTACCTGGTTTATGATTGAGCGCACCCGCTTGGGGGCCTATCTGCGTGCAGGTACGGAAAACTCACAGCTGATGCAAGCGTTTGGAGTAAACGTACCGCTATTGATCACGCTTACTTACGGTTTCGGCGTAGCGCTAGCCGCTTTTGCGGGGGTGTTGGCAGCGCCGTTATATCCTGTGTCACCGACCATGGGGTCAAGCCTGCTGATTGTGGTGTTCGCGGTGGTCGTTATTGGGGGTATGGGATCTATTCTAGGTGCGATTCTTACTGGCCTGGGAATGGGGATCATCGAAGGCTTAACCAAAGTGTACTACCCCGAAGCCTCCAATACCGTGATCTTCTTGGTGATGATATTGGTGCTCATGTTACGCCCCGCTGGGCTGTTCGGTAAGGAGGCATAACCATGGCAGACTCTCAAACACTCAATGCGCCATCAGCCGTACAAGAACGGCAGAGGCGGGCCAAAATGCGCCGTAACATGTTTTATATAGCGCTCTTGGCCATCGGGTTAGTCGCTCCTTTTTTGGCCTATCCCGTTTTTCTAATGAAAATTCTTTGCTTCGCGCTTTTTGCCTGCGCATTTAATTTGTTGCTGGGCTATGCGGGATTGCTCTCGTTCGGGCACGCGGCCTTTTTAGCCACCGGTGGTTATGTTACCGGCTACTTGTTGGCAAGCTATCCAGGGCTAACGCCAGAGATGGGGATTATTGCAGGCACCTTTATGGCAACCCTGTTAGGGCTGCTGTTCGGGGTGCTTTCGATCCGGCGTCAGGGCATTTACTTTGCCATGGTGACGTTGGCGCTTGCTCAGCTGATGTTTTTCGTCTTTGTTCAGTCATCGTTTACCGGTGGTGAGGATGGTCTGCACGGCGTGCCACGCGGTGACTTGTTTGGTGTGATCAGTCTAAGCAGCAACTTAGCGATGTATTACTTCGTTTTTGCCATCTTCATATTTGGTTTTGCGCTGATCCAACGCACCGTGCATTCCCCCTTTGGGCAGGTGCTTAAAGCGATTCGTGAAAATGAGCCGCGTGCTATTTCGCTGGGCTACAACGTTGATGCTTATAAGCTGCTGGCGTTTGTACTTTCTGCGGCGCTGGCCGGGTTGGCAGGGTCTACCAAAACCGTCGTGTTTCAACTGGCGTCGTTAACCGATGCACACTGGCACATGTCGGGTGAAGTTATCCTAATGACGCTGCTGGGCGGGGTAGGCACACTGCTTGGCCCCCTGATGGGCGCGGGCATTGTGGTTAGTCTGCAGCACATTTTGGCACAGTCGCCGTTGGGTAACTGGGTAAGCGTCATTCTGGGGATTATCTTTGTTGTCTGCGTACTTAGCTTCCGCAGCGGCATTGTGGGTGAACTCACCAAAATGTATCGCAAAAACTTCAAATAACCGTTTCTGTCCGATGATTGGGTGCCCTAGGGCACCCTTTTTTCTGCCCAACTCACGCCTCTACGCCAAAGGTAGTGAGCTAAGCCGGTTGCACCTGTCAGAGTAAGAATATAAGTTAACGTAAACGTCAACGTTGCCTGTAAAGATAATTGCCAGTAAAGACAATTGCCAATAACGCCAACGGCTAATAAAGATAATAGCAAACGCCAAGCTGCCCAGCCTGCTCACAGGCTGTTCAGCGACGCATGCTGCGGAGATTCGCCATGAATTTTGAGTTAAGTGAAGACCAGGTCGCCTTTGCCGATATGGCCCGGGCATTCGCCCAGAATGAATTAGAACCCAACGCTGCGCAGTGGGATGCCGAAG
>NZ_JABUZF010000190.1:0-5173 GCF_014897885.1 Halomonas sp. 3D7M
TGCTGATTTATGGGCGCTTACGATAGGATTACTGGATGACATTGCCGCATTGGCGAAGTTGACCGCAGCATCACTGGACGATGTGAGTGCCGCCGCTGGGCGTGCGACGGCGAAGGCGGCCGGGGTGGTGGTGGATGATACGGCGGTGACGCCGCAGTATTTGCAGGGGGTGACAGCGGAGCGTGAGCTGGCGATTGTGAAGCAGATCGCGCTGGGGTCGATCCGCAATAAGCTTATCTTTATCCTGCCGGTGGCGCTGCTGCTGAATTACTTTTTGCCCGCGCTGTTGCCGATCATCCTGATGGTGGGTGGCACCTATCTGGCCTTTGAGGGCGCGGAGAAGGTCTGGCATAAGCTATCCGGTCAGCATGACGACGACAAACCAGCGGTAGAGAAGGGGCCGGAAGCCGAGAAAAAGATCGTCAGTGGTGCCGTTCGCACCGACCTGATTCTGTCTGCTGAAATTATGGTGATCGCGCTGGCTACTGTCTCCCATCAGGGGTTCTGGTCACAGATGGCGAGTCTGGTGGTGGTGGCGTTTGTTATCACGCTGCTGGTGTATGGCGTGGTGGCGCTGTTGGTCAAGATGGATGATATCGGCCTGAAGCTCGCCCAGCGGAATAATTCGGCAATTCAGACTCTGGGCCGTGGTCTGGTGACTGCGATGCCCAAAGTGCTAGCGACCATCTCGGTGGTGGGTACCGTCGCCATGCTCTGGGTGGGTGGGCATATTCTGATGGCCAACCTGGGTGCCGATGGAACGGGTTGGTTCAACGCGCCCTATGCGTGGGTACACCATGTCGAGCATGGCATTGCCGAGGCAACCGGTGCTTTGGGTGGCTTGCTGGGCTGGAGTTTCAATACGCTGTGTTCTGCGGTGATCGGCTTGCTGGTGGGCTCGGTGGTGGTGGGGGCGTTGCACCTTATGCCGACTAACAAGACACACGCCGACTAGGTGCCCGCCATCATGATCGGCACGCTCGAAGTGACAATCGAAGTGAGAAAGCTAGTGGCGGTGATGGTGGGCGAGCTAACGGCTCAGGCCATTCATTTTGGAACGAATGGCCTGAAAAGATAAGCAGTACTTTAGAGAGAATCACCGCAAACCTGCATTGGTGTTAGGGCTGATTGAATCAACCTACCTCTGCTGTTTATATCGCGCTAGTCCTATAAGCATAGCGAGCGTCATCGCTGCCATGCCGCCAATATAGGCGATAAGTGGCCAAGCGCTGCTTCCATCAAGTGCTATCACTGCCCCTGTGCCTATTACACCGACGATAAGGCTCTGAATGCAGAAGTGCAGGGCAACGGCAGTGCCTGCCATCTCGCTGAATTCATGAAGCGCACCGTTGGCTGTCACCGATGTTGTGAACACGATACCGACCGCAACCAGCCACATGGGTAACACGAAAGACCAGATGCTGGGTGTCAGGAAGATCTCGCCCACCCCAAGCAAGCCCGCACTAAAAAGCAGCATTAGCATGCCACGAGTCACACAGCCAGAGATTCCCCAGCGTGTCACGAAGCGCTTGGCGAAGCGCGTTGTGGCAATCATCACGACTGCTACCGTGGCAAAGGCAACGCTAAAACCCATTTCGGATAAGCCAGCTCCTTCGATGAGTACCCGAGGCGCAGTAGAGAAAAACACAAAAAACGAGCCCATCGCAGTGCCAAAAGCTAGCGTATAAACCCAGAAGTAAGGGCTTCTAAGCACTACGCTAAAATCGGCTCTGCTGGAGTGTTCTCTGCTTTGTCGTGTCTCATGCCATTTTGGTAATACGAAGGGGAGCGCTATGAGTGCAGAGAAACAAAGGGCAAGAAATATGCCTTCCCAGCCGAAATAACGCGCAATTAGGGCGCCTGCAATTGGCCCAAACGCGGGAACGAAAGCCAACATCGCGTTCATTAAGCTGTAGATGACCGCACTTTCGGGGGTATCTGCATAAACGTCGCGCACCGTTGCGAAAACGGCCACTAGCATCGCAGCCGCCCCAGCAGCCTGTACTAGTCGTAGGAAAACGAAAAGCCAAGCTGACGTGGTAACCGCGAGTGCCAATGAAGTTACAGCGAATACGAATACCCCGCCAATTAGTATCGGGCGCCGACCAACGCGGTCTGAAAGCGGCCCGAATATAATCTGACCGACGCCAAGCATAATCATGTAGAGAGTAAGCGTTAGCTGAACTACCTCGGGCGTTGTGCCGAGAATCGCTGGCATGGCGGGCACAATCGGCAGGTAAATGTCCATGCCGAGCGACGCGAGAATATTGAAGGGAGCCAGCAGAACCAGCGCTACCGGCAGGCTGTAAGTCCACAGCCGAGGATGTTTAATAGGCACGATAAAATCTCCGCGCAAACAAGATGATTTGGCGGCGGCCTACATGTAAGGAAGTGGTTTAAGCAGGCGGCCGCAACAACGAGAAAACAAAGTTGCTGCGGCTTAGTGGTCTGACTTTTTTGAATCCATATATCGGTACTTCATGACTGGCTTAACGACATTAACAGCTTAACAGGAATAAGCAGCGCAGGGCTATTTCATCCTTGAGCCGAATAAAAAGCCTATTCGGCTCAATTTGTGATCCGAATATATCATTTTAAGGCGCCGTCCTCTTTTAACGCCTCCCGGACGAAAGCGCTGGGAGATTGGCCGAGCACCTTGCGAAACATGCTGGAGAAAGCGGCCGGGCTGTCGTAGCCGAGTTCCAGCGCGGTTTGGGTAACGGAACTGCCGGAGAGCAGCCTGGGAATAGCCGCCATCAGGCAGGCCTGTTGGCGCCATACGCCAAAGGAGAGCCCGGTTTGTTGACGGAACAGGCGGTTGAAGGTGCGCTGACTGCAATGTAACTGCCGGGCCCATTCATCAGGCAGCGTGTGAATGTTTGGTTGGCCGAGAAACGCTCTGCACAGGTTGGCGAGTGGAATATCGTGGGGCAGGGGCGCAAACAGCGGCAAGGCCTGAGCCTGCTCCAGTTCGTATAGAAGTAGTTGCGCCAGGGCACCATCGCGGCCGTTTTCGTCATAGCGCGCGGGGATGTGGGCGGAAGCCAGCAGTAGGTGGTGCAGGAGAGGCGTTACGACCAGCACCTCGCAGTTGGGCGAAGCGCATGGCGCGACGTGGGGCTCGATATACAGGCTTCGGGTGCTCACTCCATTCATACGCACCTGATGGCGCTTGCCCGCAGGCAGCCAGACGCCGCTGTAGGGTGGCACCATCCAGGTGCCGTCATCCGTATTGACTTCCATCACGCCGCTCATGCCATAGAGAAACTGGGCACGCCGATGGGTATGAAAATCGAGGAGGGTGCCGGGGCGGTAATCAGTACCGATGGCCACTATGGGCCGTGCCACATGATCCACATCTGAAAGAGGCGTATTGAGCATTAGCGTGAACCTGGCTGAAACGCGTTGATGGTTGTCCGAATGACGAATGTCGGCCAATCCTCGCCAGCATATAGTGCCTGCTGTTTCGTTTCATCAGGAGAGTGCCGGTGTATAGCGTATTGCTTCTTTGTGGCGGGTTGGCCGGAGTGACCACCGTGTTGTTCGGTTTCGGCGGTGGGTTTGTGGTGGTTCCTTTGCTGTATACCCTGCTGATGGCCGTCCATGGGCTGGATAGTGGCATCGGTCAGGCGGCTATGCATATCGCGGTGGCTACCTCGACGGCGTTGATGGTCTTTGCTGCTTCACTGTCTACATGGCGTCACCATCAACTGCAGACTGTGCCGTGGCATCTGGTGCGTCCGTTGGTGGGCTATATCGCCATTGGGGCTGTGCTGGGCGCGGCGGCAGCCGTGTCGTTAAGTGGCGAGTGGGTGCGCTGGGCGTTTATCGGCTATTTGGGGCTTACGATTATGGATGCCGTTCTGCGGCCCGGTTTTCTGCATCAGGCGGGGAGCGATGTGCGTCCTATGGGGCGTGGGGTAACGGCGATGACAGGGACATTGATTGGTGCGGTGGCCGCCTTGTTGGGTGTTGGTGGCAGTGTGATGACCGTTCCGCTTATGCGCCGGAGAGGCGCGAGCATGACGGCAGCCACTGCCATGGCCAATCCGTTATCGTTGCCCATGGCGGTAAGTGGTACCGCGACGTATGTGTTGCTGTCGTCAAATCACTCCGCGCTGGGGGACTGGTATGCCGGTTATGTGGATCTACGCGCCTTGCTGGTACTCGCCGTGGGCTCATGGCTCGGTATTCGACTGGCGTCGATCTGGATCGGGCGTATCCCTGACCGTATTCATGCCAGGGTATACCTGCTACTGCTGACCATGGTGCTGGTGGTGATGTTTTTTGTGCGTTGAAGCGTCTAATTTTGCTTGGCAGAATCATGGTGATATTTTGCTGTATAAATGAACAGTTTTTATGGTAGGGTTTACTTAATCTCTGACTGCGGGCGCGCTTGAATCTCTCTTTTAGTATGGAAAGGTGACTACTGCCGTATTGAGTGCTGCTTGCTTGGGAGGTGCTTGTTTTAAAGACATAAAGCGTTTGATGTAAGCCTGGGAGGCAGCACTCATGAATGATCAGCAAATACAGATATTCACCAGCGAAGATGGGCAATCACACCTTGAGGTAACGCTGGAGCAAGAGACCGTTTGGTTAAGCCAGGCACAGATGGCAGAACTGTTTAACACCAAGCGCCCTGCAATCACCAAACATTTAAGTAATATTTATAAGAGTGGAGAGCTGAGTGAAGACAGCACATGTTCCATTTTGGAACATGTGGCTGAGCATGGGCAGCGATACCGCACCAAACACTACAACCTTGATGCCATTATTTCTGTTGGTTATCGGGTTAGTTCGAAGCGTGCCACTCATTTCCGAAAGTGGGCAACTCAAGTATTAAAAGAACATTTGGTACAAGGCTATACCTTAAATCAACGCCGCCTAACTGAGCGTGGCATAGAGTTTGAGCAGGCGGTGAGTTTGCTCAGCCGAACCCTGACCAATCAAGGCTTGGTTTCAACCGAAGGCGAAGCGGTTGCCCGTGTGATTAGCGATTACGCCCGCTCCTGGAGTTTGCTACAGGGCTACGATGAGCAGCAGTTGGCGGAAGTGGGCATCAAACAGCCGGGTATGCAGCCTTTAGGGTTGGAAGAGGCACTTCAGGCCATCGGTGAGTTGAAACAGACCCTCACCCTCTAGCCGATGGCAACAAACGCTGCGGCTCGTTTCT
>NZ_JABUZF010000190.1:5216-6560 GCF_014897885.1 Halomonas sp. 3D7M
ACGCCGCGTTGCTGGCAAAGCCAGTAGAGCAGCTGATTAATGACAATACCCTAGTGGCCCTGGCTCTATTGGTGGCGGAAAGCCTACCGGATCAGAAAACGTTGATGATTCGGCTGATCGAACATTTCATCTTGTTGCGATAGCTGTATCCCCCGCCGATGAACGCAGGGGCTTTGACCATTAAGCCTCTGCTATTCCATCCACTAGAAAAACGCGATAGTCGGCACCTTGGAAACGGTGTTTGCGGGCTTCCTGATAGGCGGGGCTTTCGTACCAGGCACGGGCGGCGGCCATGTCGGGGAAGCGTAGAATCACCGCACCTTCCATGGCGCTTCCTTCTAGCACCTCAAAATCACCATAAAAGGCGAGCGGCTGTGGGTCGTGGCCTTCGCGGGCGGCTTTGGCCTTTTCGCTGTAGCGCTTCATTTCTTCGTTGTCGTGAGTGTGTTCACGGGTTAGTACGATGTAGGCGGGCATTCGGCTCTCCTCGTTGGTATTAAATGCGCTATGCAATCATACCTGTTGTTGGTTGGGCGCTGTCCACTTACTCTCATAACCTTACTCTCAAACCCCTGCTCTCAAACCCCTGCTCTCAAAACTTTGCTCCAAAGCCCCATTAGCAAGCCACCTACCTATTCGATTGCCTTGATAGCAACTGTCGGTATCATATTGTGGGTGTTGTCCATCATTACGCCCCTTTACCGCGAGCTTCTATGACCCAATCTAAAACGCCGTTCATTGTGGTGCTGAGCTTGGCATTGACCATGATGCTGGGCCCGTTTTCCATGGATACGTACCTGCCGGCTTTTCCGGTTATTGGCGAATCGCTGGGAGTTTCTCAGCAGGCGGTGTCGCTGAGCGTTTCAGTGTATGTATTCGCGATGGCGTTTGGTCAGTTAATCGGCGGTGCGCTTTCAGACCGCTTCGGGCGCCAGCGGGTGTTGATGAGCGGGCTGGCGATTTTTGCGCTCTCAAGCATTGTCATTGGTATGGCGGATTCTTTGAACACGCTGCTCGTCGGGCGAGCTGTTCAGGCCCTTGGTGCTGGCTTTACTCTGGTATCTGTGCCGGCGTTGGTGCGCGACCGGGTGGCTGGCCGCGACGCCGCGAAACTGTTTTCGATGATGGGCTTTATCATGGTGTTGGCGCCTGGCATTGCGCCGAGCGTGGGCAGCGCGATTCTGGCGCTGGGTTCCTGGCACTATATCTTTTTCGCTTTGGCGATATACGCGGTGCTGCTGGTGCCGTTGTTGGTGCGGGTGCTTTTTACCGGTACGGGTAAGGTGTCTCGAGCGAAAAGCCCTAAGATGAGCCTGCTGGCGCGTTACAAACTGGTACTGTCGA
>NZ_JABUZF010000190.1:6586-7103 GCF_014897885.1 Halomonas sp. 3D7M
CCGGCCCTGCCGTTCATCGTTTGGCAGGCTGCCTCATTTTCTACTCTGATGATGTTTATCACCTATGCATCATTTATCTATCAGGGGCATTTCGGCCAGTCGCCTTCAAGCTTTTCGATGCTGTTTGCGGCGAATATTGTCGCGATGCTTATCTTCAATATTCTCAATCGCGTGTTGCTTTCCAGGCTATCGTCACTGCGTATCCTGCAGCTGGCAACGGGCTGTCAGGGTGTTGGCATACTGTTGTTGGTGATGGCGGCTTTTATGGAGTGGCCGCTGTACGCTTTCTTGCCCGCCATGATGCTGACCATCGGTGCGGTAGGGGCGATCTCGCCGAATATTCAGGCCTGCTTTTTGGAGTACTTTCCCACCAGTGGCGGAACGGCTGCAGCGCTTCTGGGTGCGGCCCAGTTCGGTGTTGCCGGGCTGCTGAGCGCACTGTCTGCCATGTTGCCGCATACGCTTGAAGCGGTCATCCTGGCCATGGCTGCCTGTGGCTCGGTAGCGTACCTGATGC
>NZ_JABUZF010000190.1:7132-13564 GCF_014897885.1 Halomonas sp. 3D7M
CGCTCTATCATCAAAGGGCGTGCCGCTGTCGAGGAAAACTGAGCCAGAAGGTACGTACGCACTTGCCAAAAGCCCCGTGTTGTCCAAAACATGGGGCTTTTTTATTTCGTGAACATGTGTTGCTGGCGGGTTGTCAATATGGCCAGCTTTTAAAATAAATGATTATGATTGGCATTAGCACTATTGACTCCGTGCTACCCCCTTTGGATACTCTCCCGGCCTTTCAAAAGAAAACCACGAAGCGAGCAGGGTAGGTTTATGTATTTCAAGGGGTCTTCAACATGATTGATAGCCGTAGCACAGCCCGGCACAACGCAAATTGGTTACGGTGGCAGCAGGCCACTACCGCCATTCTGTGCGGCACGACGCTGGTGACTATTCCCATGATCGGGAATGCGCAGGAGACAGGCGAAGGCGTTGACGATAATGAGGGCTATCGCCTTGCTCCTATTATCGTCAACGCCCAGGCCTACGCTGATGATGATGCCAATTCGATAGTGGCTCAGGAGCTATGGGTCGGCGGTAAGGTGGCTACCAGTATCCTCGATACCCCCGCCTCCGTGTCGGTCGTCACTGAGAAGGAGATCGAGCAGCGTAACGCTTCTACTACCGAGGAAGTGCTGCAATATACGCCAGGCGTTCTCACCGATTATTACGGCACCGATGATCGTAACGACTACTTTAAAATTCGCGGATTCCAGGCGACCACCTACCGTGATGGACTGACGCTAGGCTCAATGCGCGGTGTTCGTGAGGAACCCTATGCCTACGAGCGCGTTGAGGTGTTGCGTGGCGCCAACTCCACCCTGTTTGGCCCGGCGGATCCGGGCGGTTCGGTCAACTTCGTGAGCAAACGGCCACGCTTTGAGCGTTTTGGAGAGGGCTATCTCTCCTACGGTTCATTTGATGCAAAAGAGGCCGGTGTTGATGTGGGTGACACGCTGAACGCTGACGAGACAGTGGCCTACCGCTTTACCGGCACCATCCGGGACAGCGATCGCGAATACGATAACTCCAAAGATAACAATGGTTTCCTGATGGGAGGCCTGACCTGGGAGCCGACGGCGTACACTTCGGCAAGCGTTATCTTCGATTACCTGAAACGTGACGACACCCCTAATAGCGGCGGTTATCCGCTTGATCGGGAGTACGACCGCAGCGAGTTCTTTGGCGAGCCCGGCTTTAACTATCATGACGTCGAGCGTACCAGTCTCACCGGGCAGTTCACTCATGATTTCAACAACGGGCTGACGCTGCGGGGGAATCTACGCTACAGCGACCTGACCGACGACTTCGGTTACGTTTATATCACTGACTCTGCGTCGCGCGTTGGCAGCGTGGTAGATCGCGACTACTTTGGTACCGACAACGAAGCCCAGGAGTTGATCGGCAACGCTATCCTGCAATACGACGCCCGCTTTGATCAGGTCGATAGCAGCACGCTCGTGGGTATCGAGTATCGTGATGCCTCAACCGAAGACCGTTCGTTTTACGGCGATGCGACCTCCATTGATATCGCAAATCCCGCCTTTAGCGGTGCCCCAAGTAGCCTGAATGTCTATAGCCGCAACAAGCAGGACTTCACCACCGAGTCGGTTTTCCTGACACAGAATTTGTCCTTCTATGACCGCTTCATCGTGACAGCGGGCGTGCGCAATGACTCTCTGGATATCACCAGCACCAACATGGCCGGTGACACCGATTCCGACGACTACTCGGAAACCTCCTTTCGCGGTGCTCTGACTTATCGCGTCACCGACGAAATTTCTACCTATGTCAGCATGGTGGAGTCGGTCGCACCGCCCACGATTGGCGTCGATCCCGAACGGGGCGAGCAGTACGAAATTGGTGCGAAATATTCTCCCTTTGGTACGAATGCGCTGTTTTCGGCGGCCATCTATGATCTGACCAGGGATGACGTCACCATCTCGGTTGTACAGGACAATGGCGTTATCGAGCGGGAAACCGTGGGTGAGTCCCGCGTACGGGGGCTTGATTTGGAAGCCAAGGCTGAGTTGACCGATAGCTTTAGCGTAGCCGGTGGTTACTCCTATATGGAGTCGGAAGTGGTGCGCGACAGCAACGCCTCCAGAGAAGGTAACGAGTTCACCGCGGCACCTAAACATACGGCGTCACTGTGGGGCTACTATACCTTGCCACGCCAGGATATGAGTGTTGGCCTCGGCGCCCGTTATGTTGGCTCCTACTACTTTGATACAGCCAATACGTCAAAGAGCAGTGCAGCAACGCTCTTCGACGCGGCCTTCAGCTACCAGCTCACCAAAGACGCTGACCTAGCCGTTAATGTTAGTAACTTGCTCGACGAGCAACACGTGGTTGGTTCAAGCACGGCTGATTACTATAATCCGGGGCGTGAAATCAGCGCGAAAGTGAGCTATCGCTGGTGATGTGATTTCGTCTATATCCCAGCAATCGCAAAATGCCCCGACTTGGTTCGGGGCGTTTTGGTATCGGGCCAGCTCCCAGCGTGGCATAGAGTTCGAGCAGTTGTTACATCTGCTTAGACGTACTCCGTCAATCAAGGCTTGGTATTATCGTGGGCAGGCTTTAATGCGATCTCTTAAATGACCCCTAATGTTAGAAAAGGCTGGCTGTAATGAATATTGATCTTTACCAGGTAGATGCGTTTGCCTCTAAGCCGTTTGAAGGCAACCCTGCGGCGGTTTGCCCGCTGGAAACGTGGTTGGATGATGCGTTGTTGCAGGCAATCGCCACGGAGAACAACCTCTCTGAAACCGCCTTCTTTGTGCCGACCGAGTCTGGCTATCACCTGCGCTGGTTTACCCCTTCAGTGGAAGTGGATTTGTGTGGTCATGCCACGCTGGCGGCGGCGTGGGTGATCTTTAATGTGCTGGGCGATAGCGCTGAAACACTGCAGTTCGAGGCCCGCAGTGGGCAGCTTTTAGTGCAGCGTGACGGCGACGAACTGGCGATGGATTTTCCCGCAAAGGTAGTCGAACCCTTGGCGATGGAAGCTGAGGTAAAGGCAGCGCTAGGGCTTCGTCAGATCGAAGAGTTGCTGAGATCTGACGATATCGTGGTAGTGGTTAACGATGCGCAGTTGATTGAATCGCTAACGCCGGATATGCAGCAATTGAAGCACCTTCCAGGGCGCGGCATTGTCGTTACTGCGAAAGGCAGCGATGTAGACTTTGTCTCCCGTTGGTTCGGCCCCAAAGTCGGTGTGGAAGAAGACCCCGTTACTGGCTCGGCGCATACTTCGCTTGCGCCTTACTGGGCGAAAAAACTGGGTAAACGGCAGCTTACTGCACGCCAGGGTGGAGCCCGCAAAGGTGCGCTGAGCTGCGAGATAGAAGGCGACCGCGTGATTATCAAAGGCCGCGTTGCGCCTTACTTGAAAGGGGGGATTACGCTGCCCAACTGCTAGGCCGCTTATCGCGCCGTTTCTCTTGTTTAATCCATCCAATGCCAGGGCGGTTCGTCCAACCATCCCTGGCCTAGGATAACGGTTTCGCCAAATTCTTTATTCAGAGCAATCGCGTTACAGGCAGCCTCTTTTTCCAAAGTGGCCACCAAGCGTGGCGCGTGGGAGACCACCCACACTTGGGTTTCCTGCGATGCGCGAATAATCAGGCGTCCTAGGGCAGGCAGCAGATCCGGATGCAAACTGGTTTCCGGTTCGTTTAACACTAATAGGGAGGGCGGACGAGGGGTAAGCAGCGCCGCCACCAGCAGTAGATAGCGAAGCGTTCCGTCGGATAATTCCGACTGGTTTAACGGGCGCAGCAGCCCATCCTGAAGAAATTGTAATAGGAAGCGATTACCGGCGTCGGCTGCAAAGTTGATGGTTGCACCGGGAAAGGCGTCTTCAATCGCCTCGTACAACGCTTCTCTGTCGCCAATCTCGTGGATGGTTCGTAATGCGGCCACTAGGCTGTGGCCATCGTGATCCAGCACCGGGGTGCGAGTACCAATCTGGGGTGTGCGGATAATAGATTGCGAATCGGTTCGGAACTGGTCATAGAAGCGCCAACTACGAATGGCTTGCCGGACCGCATGAACCTCAGGCACGGCGATCGGGTCACTGATTTCGTTCAAAATGCTTTCGTAGCTATTGAGATGGGCGTCGTAAACCTGCCATTTGCGGCCAACACGCACTTTCACCACTGGTCCGACTCGGTCGATCAGGCAACTGCTGGGGCGGCAGACGTCGCCAGCCCAGATACACTCGCGCTTTATCTCGGGGTCGAACTGAAACATGGAAGGGTCCCCGTAGCCCGCAAACCCCTGCGGCGCGGGCATTCCCAGCGAAATGGCGTAACCAAAGTCTTCACCCACAAATCCCAGCCTAAGCCGGGGATTGTTTCTCTTGGCGGAGCCTTCTATGGGCGCAGTGCCATCTTTCATGCTTTTGGTGAGTTTTTCCGGGCCAGCCCAGAAGGTGTAATCAAGCCCGCCTTCCTGGGCAATCGATGAGATCAAATTGCCTTTAGCTGTCTCTGCCAGTAGCCGCAGCGATTTATATAGGTTGGATTTTCCACACCCATTGGGTCCGGTAACCACATTGAGACCTGTTAGGGGGGAGACAACGTTTTTCAGACTGCGATAGTTGGATACGGCAAAGGCGTTAATCATAGGCGCTGAGATCCGCGATAAAAAGTTTATCTGGCTGTCTTTTCCGGAGGGGGCAGCATACGCAGACAAGCATCTGCAACTTGGTGTGCAAAGCGTGCACGGTCGTTAGCCTTGGCTGCAATGATATCGTCTGTGGCGCCATGCACCCCTGAATAAATAACCAGAGCCACTACCCTTGGTTGCTCCACTCGCCAGGTGCCCGCCAATTGTCCACCTTCAATGATGTCTAGCAGTTGATCAAGAAGGGCGTTCCTGGCTTGGTTAGAACGATCATGATGGTGATGGTTGGTGTAGACGATGTCGTGCGTTCGGTATGTTTGTGCATACACGTCGACGCTGACTTCAATCCATGTTCTCAATCGCTGCAGCCAATCGTGGTCTGGGCAGGCATCCAGGGCTTTCTGGAGGCGCGCTAGAAAGTCAGCCGTGTACCGTTCACCCAACGCAACCAGCATGTCGTTCTTGGATGAGAAGTAGTGATAGAACGTGCCTTTGGCAACTTGGGCTTCCTTAACAATTTCGTTGATTGTTGTGGCTTCAACGCCTTTGGCCAGGAAGAGCTTTTCGGCGGCAGTCATCAGCTCATTTAGGCGAATTTCAGCCGGTTTGGTTCTTGGCGCTTTAGCTGCCTGCGGCGTTGGCTTCGTTGTCTTATGATCCATTATGTCGATTTTTAACTCTTGGTTGGCTTCAACATCCCTTAGAAAATACGGCCTAGTTTAGGCGAGCTAAGGCTCAGAGCATAGGCGATCGATACAGTATAATGTATTGACCGACGGTCGGTCAGTTTGTATGCTTAAGCAAAGAGCACGCAATTTTCTATCTCACCGTAAGGAACTGTCATGCAGCCTTCTCGCCGCTACGGCGCATTGTGCGCTGTTTGTCTTGGAAGCTTTATTGCCACACTTGATATCAGCATCGTCAACGTGGCACTCCCTACCATGCAGACGGCATTACGCACCGATATCGTAGGGCTGCAGTGGGTAGTCAACGCTTATGCGATCTGCCTATCTGGGTTCATGCTGTCTGCGGGTCCAATAGCGGATAGGTATGGTCAAAAGCGCGCTTGGCTCAGTGGTGTCATCCTGTTCACACTGGGCTCGGCAGTGTGCGGCTGGGCGCCGTCATTGCCGGTGTTGCTGGTGGGTAGGGCCATCCAGGGAACTGCAGGCGCTTTCCTGATCTGTGGTGCTATGCCTATTCTTACCTCTGCTTTTCCCAATCCAAAGGAGCGTTCGCACGTAATCGGTGCTTGGTCAGCCTCCAACGCCTTGGCGCTAATCCTGGGGCCGTTATGCGGGGGGCTATTGCTGCATCATTTTGGCTGGCAGAGCATTTTTTTGATTAATCTTCCTCTGGGTATATTGGTCGTGGTGCTAGGCATGTACGGCATTAAAGAGCGTAAGTATCCCGAACACGCTGCACGTGATCCGTTGGGTCAAGTTCTCAGTGTGGTAGCCCTGGGTGCATTGGCGTTTGGCATGATTGAGGCAGGCGAAAATATCAAAATGGGGGGCATTGCATTGATGGTCGCCGCGATCAGCTTTGTACTGTTCGCGGTGGTAGAAAGTCGAGTAGAGCGGCCTTTACTGCCGATAGCCCTTCTGCAGGAGCGCGCTTTCTTAGTGGCGAATTTTGCCTCGTTCATATTGGGATTCTCTTACTACAGCAGCCTGTTCTTTTTCTCGATTTTTCTCCAGCAAATTCAGCATTGGTCGCCTGTTGAGGCTGGCTGGCGCATGATGCCGCAATTTGTCATGACGCTGTGCGTTTCTCTGCTATTCGGAAGATTAAATAAGCTGATTCCTCTACGGC
>NZ_JABUZF010000185.1:0-1625 GCF_014897885.1 Halomonas sp. 3D7M
GGACAACTGGGTTGAAAATCACCGTGGGGGTGGGCGTTACGCTCCGCCGGCACGCCGTGGGTGGCCCAGCGGGTATGGGCGATGCCCACGCACGTGCCCCGCCACGCCCTGCTCGGCCACGCGGCTTTCCAGCTCCGACACCCGCCCCTTGGCCCGGGCCCGCACCAAGGCACCGGCACCGTCCAGCAGGGCCAGCCCCGCCGAGTCGTAGCCGCGGTACTCCAGGGTCTTCAGGCCCGAGATAAGAAAGGGGGTACATTCCGTTGCGCCCACGGCGCCGACAATTCCGCACATGGTAAATCCGGTAATAGAGTGAGTAGTGAGGGGTGAAGAGTGAATCGGGGGCCAGATATTCCAGCGGCAAGGTGATCAATGGCCCAGCCAACGCGGCATAAAACAACGGTGGCCCGAGCGCCTAAGCGCAGGGGCCACCGTGAATTAACTCAGGTAGCAATTTTATAAAACCCATTCTTTTGAATTGTCAATATACTTCTTCGAAAGCTCAAGCATGCGGTGCTCTTTTGCATAGCTTGGATAAAATCTAGCGACCTGATCAGCCAGCGCACTAGCCAAGCTATAGTTCAAAAGCCAAACATGCATTTGAAACTCGAAAAGCAAAGCCTCTTTCTGATTCTTGGCCGACTTCACTTTCTTAAAGAAAACCTCATGAGCCGCCTTGACTTCAGAAGCAAATATCTCTTTTCGTGAAATCTTATGTCTCAGCTTTCCATACCTGACAAGAAGCTCATATGAGCGAAGCCTACTCACCCCCCTAGGGGCACCTAAACCAACAAGGCTTTGCAAACACTTATTAGCTAATGGAAAATTTTTCGCCCTAGCATATTTAAATGCCATCTCACCTAGGCTATATGGGTTTTTCCATGGATCAAAACAAATATCTTTAACCTCCCCCCTCAAGATAACACTTAAAACAAAATCTTTTAATACACCCTGCGCCAACATTGCTTCAGCCGTCCCATGATTAACATGAGGCATTTCAACAACATTTAAATTACCACCATAAGCGGGGTAAATTCTAGAGTCCAGGTATAGCTTATCCTTTTCAACATGAGGATCAATTACTACAACTGGAGATAAAGCTCCTCCAAGGTTTTTCTCATCAATAAAATCATGCTTGAAATTGACACCCCAACGCTGAAAATCAGTATAGAGTGGATCAGCACTACACCTAGGAGAGAATGCTAATGGCTTACTTCCAAGCACACCAGAGTAGTATATTGCAGCATACCCGCCCAAGCTCGAACCATAAGAAATCACTCTTTTATCAGAGAGGTAATCGCCAATATGCTTCTTCAACTCATAATCGGGAAGATCCTGAAAAAATGACCCACCTCGATGCGATACAAAAAAGCTTTCAACACCGCATTTTAGGAGAAATTCGGTTCCGAAACCTTTAGGCTTCAAGCCCCCAGCAATATTATCGAAGGTAACAACTACGACATCCTGACATTGGGAGTCAATTTTGACCGGAACATGCCGATATATAGAAAAATTCTGATTTTTGACTATTTCTTCAGGCATAAAATCTTCCAATTAATAATTATTCACCCTAAACAACCTGGTGTTTAGTTTAATCAATTACACGGTAAAGAGAAATCCAGCCC
>NZ_JABUZF010000185.1:1724-1881 GCF_014897885.1 Halomonas sp. 3D7M
CGGCCTGCTCCAGGGCCTGAACTCGCCGCGTTAGGCGGTCGTTCTCTTCCTGCAGCTGGCTGATCTGCTCGGCGAACTCTGCCCGTTCGCGAGCATACTCGGCGGTGAGTGCCTGCAGGCGAAGCTCCGGCGTGTCATCAGTTTCTGGCTCGTCGTC
>NZ_JABUZF010000187.1:0-2946 GCF_014897885.1 Halomonas sp. 3D7M
AGCCGATGAAGCGCGTGATTTAATGAATGGCTTGATCGATTTAATATATAGAAATATGCCTAAAATTCAAGAAGGTCGATTTAATATAGAGATTAAGCCAGATGGCAGTCCGGTTACTCAATCTGATGTATATGTTGAAAACCTGGTTAAACATTATGTTGAAGAAAAGTTGCCGGATGTAACGTTTGTCGGCGAAGAAAATTTTAGTGAGCTAATCTCAACCGTACCCGAAGGGTATTATGCAATTCTCGATCCTATTGATGGCACAGAGAACTTCTGTTCAGGCCTAAAAGAGTGGGGCGTATCTTTTACGCTTTGGTATGGTAATCAGCACTTAGGTAGTTTGTTGTTTCTCCCTGAACTAGGCGAACACCTTATGACAGGTGACATGTTAACGCCTATTCATTCTAGGATTCGTGGTTTTTCGTCTTCTATGTGTGATGAAATCCTCGAAGGCATGCGCTCTACTCAAGAAAGCCGCCTTATGGGATGTGCTGTTTATAACCTCTATAACGTGATCAGAGGAAGTTTCGCACGCTTCACCAACCCCCGGGGTGCCTATAGCTGGGATTTACTTCCTGGCCTGATGTTGGCACGTGAACATAATTGTGACATTGAAGTAGAAGGAAAGCCGTACCATGGAGAATTTCTCGAACCTGGTAGAAAATATCGCGTCGACATTCGCCACCGATACGATCTTCATACTCGGTAAAGGTGCCTCTGTTGATCGCATTCACCCCAGCCTACTGGCAAACTCATTAGTTATTGGCCTGAATGATGCTGAGCGCATCGCCCCCTGCGATATTTCTATCTTTCATGATGAATGGGTAATCGATGGCTTGAAAGCCAGCGGTTGGCGTTCGCGTTTGTACATTACTTCAACAGACATTGAACCGCCGAAAGGTGAGGTATTCAAGGCACGTTTTGTGCCTGCCGCCCAGGAAGGCGTTGATGTAATGCTCAGCCGCTTGGTAATGGAAAAGCCAGAGCAAGACTTTGTTATTGAAGAGGTATTGTTTCTATCTGCCATCAGGTTAGCGCGAGTTATCGCTAAAGGGCGTAACCGTAAGCAAACCGTTTATATGCTGGGTTTTGATTTTGCCGTTGATCAAGGCTATGCCCATGCCATTGATTATGACTATTCCCCTGCAGATGCCAGTGGGCGTGCAGCTCGTATTAGCCCTCAAGAACACTACTTTGTTAATGCGCTTTACATGCTGCGTGATAGTGAAGTTGATGTTCAGCATGTTGGGGACAGAGCTTTCTCAACGCTGACACCAGAAGAACTGAATACACGCTTTCTTCCTGGGCTGGATAAGCGACTGGTTCCGAACGAGGATCGTGTTTTAATCACTGCCGAGTTAACGACCAATCATTTCGGTGATCGTCATCGCCTAGAGCGTATGGTACGTGCTGCTCATGCAGCGGGCGCTGATTTAATAAAAGTTCAGAAGCGTGATGTCGAAACCTTTTATTCAAAGGAACAGCTAGATGCTAAATACGTCTCACCTTTTGGGAATACCTTCCGAGATTACCGGTTAGCATTAGAGCTGGACAGGGATGACTTCGAGTTTCTAGATGACTTGTGTTCTAAGCTAGGCATTCGTTGGTTTGCTTCAGTGCTAGACGAGCCCTCATTCCGCTTTATACAACAGTTCGGCCCAGAGCTGATTAAACTACCTTCAACGATTTCTGAGCACACTGATTACCTGGCAACGGTAGCGCGAGAATATAAGCGTGGCATTGTGCTTTCTACCGGTATGACCGACCTACACTATGAAAAATGGGTGCTGGAGACGTTTACGAGCTGCGATAAGTTATACCTAATGCAGTGTAACTCTGCCTACCCAACCCCAACACATGATTGTAATGTTGGTGTTATCCGCCATTATCGTGATCTTTCTAAACAGCATCCATACGTAGTGCCTGGCTATTCAAGCCACGATTTTGGTTCAATGGCTTCTGCCATGGCGGTGGCAGCCGGTGCTCGTATAGTGGAAAAGCATGTAAAGCTTGGCAATACCGAATGGGCGCACTTTGATGCGGTGGCGTTGGATCTAACAACTTCAGAATTTGTTGATTACGTGGCTGCTGTGCGGGAAGCTGAAGTCCTTGTTGGCTCAGAAGAAAAAGAAATTAACGATAGCGAGCATCATAAGTATTTTCGTAGAGGTTAAATATGTCAGAATCGATTGTGGCGTTGATACCTGCGCGTGCAGGCAGTGAACGGGTTAAGAATAAAAATACACGGCCCTTTGCTGAATTCAAAAACGGATTGCTAGAGCTGAAGCTGCGTCAGCTTGTTAAGGTGAAAGAAATTAGCAAGATCATCGTTTCTACTAACGATCCGATAGTAAGCGCTTATGCAACCCATTTTGGTCAAAGTGTTGATGGTCGTGTAAAAGTAATTGAGCGTCCTGATGAGCTTGGCCGTTCCTCTACCCCAATGAGTGCTTTCATCCATTACGCAGCTAGCTTGGAAGATAGTGGGACTATGTTGATGACCCATGTCACTCATCCTTTCATTACTTCGTCAGTCTTTTCTGAGCTGATATCTGCTTGGCATGCTGCCAAAGAAAAAGGCCACGATAGTCTTGTTACTGTCACTAAATTACATAAATTTATTTGGGACGAAAATGGGCCCTATAATTACGACAATAGTGTGGAGAAGTGGCCGAGAAGCCAAGACATAAAACCGCTTTTTGAAATAAATCATGCGGCTTACTTTATGCCATTTTCTAGGATGCGTGAAGTGGGCGATCGAATTGGTAATAACCCCGACTTATACGAGATTCCTGAAAGTATTGCTATGGATATTGACTGGGAAGACCAGTTTAAGCTTCTAGAAGATATTGCAGCTGCAAGGTTAAGTCGCGGCATTGACTTGCTATGATGCCTGAATTCATAGAATAACTGCAGCACTTTGGATCATACGGTAGAGGCAGG
>NZ_JABUZF010000187.1:3016-3509 GCF_014897885.1 Halomonas sp. 3D7M
GTATGGGATACCGACAACTGACCCAGGCACAACGATATCAAATTTTTGCCCATAGGGATGTAGGATTGAGCCAACGTCAGATTGCTCAACAGCTTGGCATTCACAGCAGTACCGTGAGCCGTGAGCTGAGACGTAATTCGGGTGCCAAGGGATATGAACCCGCACAAGCGCAGCGTTACAGCGATCAGAGACGCCGCTCCGCCTGGAAGTGGACAAAGCAACTCCCTAGCCTGATCAATGCCGTAGCTGACAGGCTTAGAGAAGAGTGGAGTCCAGAGCAGATTAGCGGTTTTATGGCGCCGTTGACGGGGATAGGAGTTAGTCATCAATGGGTCTATTCGCTGATCTGGGACGATAAGGCCAAGGGTGGCGATTTGTGGCGACACCTCCGCCAGCCCAAGCGTCGCAGTAAACATCGTGCCCATGCCAAAAGTGCAGGACTAGGCAAGATTCCTAAGCGTGTGGGGATCAGGGAAAATGCATGAAAACCCGC
>NZ_JABUZF010000195.1:0-12937 GCF_014897885.1 Halomonas sp. 3D7M
CAGGTTCATGAGAGACAGGCTCATGCGACACCGCGGCTTGGGAAACAGCGTCACTGGAAGGTTCGCGACGCAGCGGAAGCGGCGTGGCAGCAGGCTTTGGTACGCCCTGGGGGCGAAACGCCAGCATTCGCAACAGCGTCATTTCCAGCGCACTGCGCAGATCAGGTGCATGCACCATGTCGCCGCGCCCTTGAATGCCGATCTGGTAATAGAGTTGAATATCCTCGGCAGTAAAGCGGCTCGCCAGCTGTTGAATAAGCGCTCGATCACCGTGGCTATTATCAACGGCATCAGGCACCATCTGCGCCACAGCCAAGCGATGCAGAACCGCACTTAACTCATCCAATACTGCTGCAAAATCAGGCCCCTGCTCCGATAACTGAGCAACCTCGGCTAGCAGACGCTGAACATCAACATCAGCCAGTGCTTCTACCAGCGCCAACACATGGCGATGATCCAAGGTACCCAGCATGGCAGCGACATCCGCATGGCGAATCGCCCCCTGGCCAAAGGCAATGGCTTGATCGGTCAGGCTCATTGCATCGCGCATAGAACCTTCTGCGGCCTTACCTAACAGCCACAGAGCGCTCTCATCATACTCGACCCCTTCCTCCCCCAGCACATAGGTTAGGTGCTCTACCACCCGTTCAGGGGGCATATGCTTAAGCGTGAACTGTAAACAGCGGGATAGGACGGTGGCGGGCAGTTTTTGCGGATCTGTGGTGGCCAGCAGAAACTTCACGTGGGGTGGCGGCTCTTCCAGCGTTTTAAGCAACGCATTGAAACTGCTGGTCGACAGCATGTGTACCTCGTCAATCAGGTACACCTTATAGCGCCCTTGCGTTGGCGCATACTGCACGTTATCAAGCAGCTCTCGGGTATCTTCAACCTTTGTCCGTGAAGCAGCATCGACCTCGATCAAGTCAACGAATCGACCTTCATCAATCGCGCGACAGCTGTCGCACTTACCGCAAGGCGTTGAGGTAATGCCTTCATTACCACGGCCATTTGCGGTGCAGTTAAGGCATTTAGCCAGGATACGCGCAAGGGTGGTCTTGCCCACCCCGCGAGTACCCGTAAATAGGTAGGCATGGTGAAGACGGCCTTGGTCGAGCGCATTGACCAAGGCGCGCTGAACATGGGCCTGGCCCACGAGCTCGTGGAATGTACGCGGCCGCCATTTGCGGGCCAGAACCTGATAGCTCATTGAGCATTACTTCCTTTGGCGGGCTAACTGTCGATGCGAAAAGGACACCATTCTAGCGGCTGCGCTGCAGCCCGCCAACCGCTCAGCCCAATAGACTAGCAGTCCACCAGACCAAGCGGCATTGGGCAATAAACGTTAAGCGTTGTTGTCACTTTCAGCAGCGCCAGCACGCTGGGCAGCTTCTTTGATCAGCTTTTCGAGCTCACCACTTTGATGCATCTCGATCACGATATCGCAGCCGCCAACCAATTCGCCTTCCACCCAAAGCTGCGGGAAGGTCGGCCAGTTAGCAATTTTTGGCAGCTCAGCGCGAATATCTGGATTATCCAGCACGTTAACAAAGGCAAAACGCTCACCGCAGCCCATCAGCGCCTGCACTGTTTGTGCAGAAAAACCACACTGCGGCAGCTGGGGGGTACCTTTCATGTAGATAAGAATGGGGTTTTCACTAATTTGGCGCTGAATATTTTCGGCAGTCGTACTCATGATGTGCTCCTAAAACAAGTGATGTTATCTCGCCAGTTTACGCAATTCGTTAACTCGCTTTAACCCTTAAAGCCGAAGATTACCTTTTGTTGCTGTGCAACCTAATACTTGAGCAAACTACTCGGCCTTACCATGTGGGTCGTCATTCTACGCATGCCGAGCGCGTTGCGCATCCCCCGCCGCATCGCTAGGATAGTGTTTTTGCGCGGAGAGATATCATCATGGCGACACGCCATTTCTTAACCTTGCTGGATTTAACCCCAGATGAGCTGGCGTACCTGATTCAGCGTGCGATTAAGATCAAAACCGAGCTCAAGGCTAACGGCCCCATCTATACGCCGCTGCCTAACCGCACGCTGGCGATGATTTTTGAAAAATCTTCGACTCGCACTCGTGTGTCGTTTGAAACCGGCATGGCGCAGTTCGGCGGTCACGCCCTCTTTCTCTCTCCCCGCGACACCCAGCTAGGGCGTGGAGAGCCGATTGAAGACACCGCCCGCGTACTGTCCGAAATGGTCGATGCGGTAATGATTCGGACCTTTTCACACGCAGGCTTAGAAGCCTATGCCAACGCCAGCAGCGTGCCTGTGATTAACGCGTTAAGTGACGATTACCATCCTTGCCAATTGCTTGCAGACGTGATGACCTGGACCGAGCTGCGTGGCAGTGTAGAAGGACGCACGGCTGTTTGGGTAGGTGATGGCAATAACATGTGCCACTCCTGGATTAATGCCGCCCGTCAGTTTGGTTTCAAACTGCGCGTTTGTTGCCCTAAAGGCTATGAACCCCGCGCTGACATTATGGAAGCCGCCGGGGACTGCGTAACGTTGCATCACAACCCCCACGAGGCTGCCAAAGACGCCGACTTGATCACGACAGATGTGTGGGCATCCATGGGGCAGGAAGAAGAACAAGCTAAGCGCGAAGCAGACTTTGCAGGCTTCCAGGTCACTGAAGCAATGCTTGATAGCGCACAACCTGATGTGCTTTTCCTACACTGCCTGCCTGCCCACCGCGGCGAAGAGATCAGCACTACCTTATTGGACGATCCACGCGCTGTCGTGTGGCAAGAAGCGGGGAATCGCCTGCATGCACAAAAAGCGCTAATTGAATTTTTACTGCTTGGCAAAATTGCCAACGACGAGTAACGCCTAAGGGTACGTGCTTTTTTAGCACAGGCTTTCAGTCACGTGAACGCCCAACAGCACGCACTCTCACACGTACTCTCGCATATACCCTCGCACGAACTATCAATTGAAAATGATAAGCATAAAAAAACGCCTCGTTACTGGTAACGAGGCGTTTTTTTGGATTCTGTGGGTCTATAAAATGGTGGAGCCTAGCGGGATCGAACCGCTGACCTCAACACTGCCAGTGTTGCGCTCTCCCAGCTGAGCTAAGGCCCCACATAGTTTTACATGCCGCTTTCTTCAAACCACTCATTGAGCAGCGGCGAGATACTACGCCAGTAATTTGCTTAGCGTCAAGCTAATCATGAACAACTATCAACTAAATTCTCCTTTGTTTAGAGCTGTGGCACTCTATATCATGCAACGCGGCTTAGGCCCACCACTACGATGATTTCATGCAGGAGCCTGCACCTTGATCAAAGTTTTAATCGCCGATGATCATCACCTAGTGAGAACCAGCATTGCTCATCTGCTAAACGAAGAGTGCGATATTAAAGTCGTAGGTGAGGTCGACGATGGCGAAAGCGCAGTGGCTCAATGCCGTCGTTTAAAACCTGACATTGTCGTTATGGATATTCGCATGCCGGGCATCGGCGGACTCGAAGCTACTCGCCGCATCCATAGAACAATGGAAGACGTCAAAGTACTCATATTAACCGCTCACATTGAAGATAGTGCGTTACGGCTCATGCTGGAAGCGGGTGCGATTGGCTTCCTCAGCAAAGGGGCTGACACGTCAGAGATGACCGACGCTATCCGCCAAGTCTTTCACGGAAAGCGCTATGTCAGCCAAGAAATCGCCCAGCGGTTGGCGCTTTCCCATTTTACTGACGAAGACAATCCGTTTAGACACCTATCGCATCGTGAGCTACAAATCGCCCTGATGATTGTCAACTGCCAGCGCGTCCAGGATATTTCAGACCGCTTGCACCTTAGCCCCAAAACAGTGAACACCTATCGCTATCGGCTATTTGACAAACTAGAGGTCGCTACCGATGTAGAGCTTACCCACCTAGCACTACGCCACGGTTTAGTTGAGGGCTTTGACGCCATGCTGGGATAGACCTACCATCGCAGCTTCCGTTGCCTAGAAGCGCCGATATCCAGCCATGACTTTTGATGCCAAGCAATTTTTAAGCTCTGTCAGTGCCTCGCCCGGTGTTTATAGGATGCTGGACGAGCACAGCAACACTCTCTATGTCGGCAAAGCCAAGCGCCTGAAAGCTCGACTTGCTAGCTATTTCCGTGGCCAGCTTAATGCCAAAACCCAGGCGATGGTGGCACGAATTGCAGATATCCAAATTACCGTCACCCGTAGCGAAACAGAGGCCCTGCTGCTAGAGCAGACGCTGATAAAAGAACTGCGTCCGCCCTATAACATTCTGCTAAGAGACGACAAGTCCTACCCTTTCGTATTTGTGACCGATCGGCACGCTTACCCTGCGCTTGAATATAAACGCGCGCGACAGCGTCGAGGAGATGGCCGCTATTTAGGTCCTTATCCAAGTAGCGGAGCGGTGAAAGAAAGCCTAGCGCTGATGCAGAAAATTTTTCGCATACGTAATTGTGAAGATAGCGTGTTTGCCCACCGCTCTCGACCATGCCTGCAATATCAAATTCAGCGCTGTAGCGCGCCTTGCGTTGACTTCATTTCGGAAGCAGATTATCGACGCGACGTTGAGCATGCAGTGATGTGCCTTGAAGGTAAAAGCGAACACGTCACCCAGCTTCTTAGCGAGGAGATGGAAACGGCCAGCCGCGCTTTGAATTTTGAAGAAGCAGCAAGGCTGCGTGACCAAATACAGCAGCTACGCCAGTTACAGCAACGCCAGTTTGTCGATAACGAAAGTGGTGATGCCGATGTCTTTGCGCTAGCCCAACGCCCAGGGGCGTTAGGCATATCAATACTTAGCGTTCGCGATGGCCGCTTACTGGGCGCTCGCCATCACACGCCTAAAAACGACCTCGACCTGCCACCGGACATGCTGCTGACGGAAGTCGTTAGCCAGTACTACTTTGGTCAACCCCACAACGTACCCAGTGAAGTAATTACCAGCCACCCACTGGAAGATAGCCCACTGATTGCCGACGCACTTTCACAGCAAGCGGGCAAACGCGTTCGCGTCACCAGCCAAGTTCGGGGGCATCGCGCCCAGTGGCAGCATCTGGCTATGACCAATGCCGAGCAACAGCTTGCTTCGCAGCTAGCTAACAAAACCCAGCTTACTCAGCGATTTGAAGCCCTCCAGAAAGCGCTCGCATTGGACAAAATACCCCAGCGCCTTGAGTGTTTTGACATTAGCCACAGCCATGGGGAAGCGACCGTTGCTTCCTGTGTCGTATTTGACCATCAGGGCCCACGCAAGAGCGATTACCGCCACTTCCGCATCGAAGGCGTCGCCGCAGGCGATGATTATGCAGCCATGCAACAAGCACTAACACGCCGCCTTAAACGGGTAAAAAGCGGCGAGGCAGTGGCGCCTGACATTTTGATCGTCGATGGCGGCAAAGGTCAGTTGAACATGGCTCGCGGTGTGTTAACCGAGCTAGCGGTTACCGATATCATTTTGCTCGGCGTTGCTAAAGGCACCACTCGTAAAGCAGGCCTAGAAACGCTCTTTCTAGAAACCACTGACAATCCCTTACCCCTTGACCCCGCGTCGCCAGCATTACATTTAATTCAGCATATACGCGATGAATCTCACCGTTTTGCCATTGCCGGCCACCGCGCTCAACGTGACAAAGCACGCCGCACCTCTACACTTCAAGACATTCCCGGCATAGGCCCTAAAAGACGGCGCGAACTATTACGCTTCTTCGGCGGCTTGCAGGGCGTTCAGAAAGCTAGCCGCGATGAGCTGGCGCGCGTACCTGGCATTAATGCCTCGCTCGCTGAGACAATTTACCAATCCCTAAATGGATAAACCTACTGTTAACATGGATGCTAAGCACCAAGGGGGATAGAATATCCCCCACTACACTCCGTCTTCCATGACTCTCCGGCAAGGATCGCGCCCCGCGATGAATATACCCAACATACTTACTCTGGCAAGAATCGTTTTTATTCCACTGTTAGTAGTGCTTTTTTACCTACCTTTCAGTTGGAGTATGCCAGTCGCTGCAGGCTTATTTGCACTAGCATCCATCACCGACTGGCTAGATGGCTACTTAGCCCGCCGCTGGAATCAATCAACGCCGTTTGGCGCGTTTCTCGATCCTGTGGCTGATAAATTGATGGTCGCGGTTGCACTGGCGCTACTCATTGAGCGTTTTGACACACTGGTATTAACACTGCCCGCATTGGTCATTATCGGCCGCGAAATCGTCATTTCGGCACTTCGTGAGTGGATGGCCGAAATGGGCAAGCGAGGTATGGTTGCGGTGTCCTGGATCGGTAAGCTTAAAACAACACTGCAGATGGTTGCCTTGCTCATACTTCTGGCCTTCCCTCCAGGACATGAGTTTGCGCTAATGGGTGTGGTTGTTCTTTACGCTGCAGCCATTCTTACGCTGTGGTCCATGGCGCAGTACCTTAAAGCGGCCTGGCCCCACTTGAGTCGTTCCATGTGATCGACTCTCTAGACGACTGAACCTTCAGACAAATTCATTAATTGACAAGCGCGTAGCGATGTGTATAATTCGCCCTCGAGTCGAGCGGGAATAGCTCAGTGGTAGAGCATCGCCTTGCCAAGGCGAGGGTCGGGAGTTCGAATCTCCTTTCCCGCTCCAACTTGGATAGCGTAGTAAAGCAAGAGAGGGTCGTGAGCTGGAACGCCAGTCCGATCGCATCTACTTTCTCGC
This sequence comes from Halomonas sp. 3D7M, assembly GCF_014897885.1. Taxonomy (NCBI): domain Bacteria; kingdom Pseudomonadati; phylum Pseudomonadota; class Gammaproteobacteria; order Oceanospirillales; family Halomonadaceae; genus Halomonas; species Halomonas sp. 3D7M. Next base: position 6,685 of record NZ_JABUZF010000195.1, read on the forward strand.
TCCAACGACTTGTTAGGCTGGATGGCAGAGTGGTTATGCAGCGGACTGCAACTCCGTGTACGCCGGTTCGATTCCGACTCCAGCCTCCATTTAAGTGTGGCGATGAATAGCAATATTCCTGCGATGCACTGCCCGGATGGCGAAATTGGTAGACGCAAGAGACTTAAAATCTCTCGGAGGCAACTCCGTGCCGGTTCAAGTCCGGCTCCGGGCACCATATTTAATTAGCACCTCCCCTTCTTTCAGCAGCAAACGTTTCCCATCTTGTTTTAAGAGCACTAGAGAAGCTTTTTTGTGCTTCTTACAAGGCTCTTCAATTTTTTGATTACCCCTCTTTTTTATCCATCCTGTTGTATCCGATCGTCAAATAGCTTGCCCCCTCTTAAATATCGCACTAGAGCGTTTAGCCGCTATCTATATGCGCTGAAAGCAATTTTTCACAGACCCTCATCGCCAAGTGACAACAGTCACGCTATGATGCCTTCCTCTGCTGTCTACAGCACGCGAAGCATTTAGCACCTACTGCGTTTGAATGTAAAAGAGGATCCGGCCCCATGAGCTCGCCAACATCCGACGTACTTGTCATCGGCGGCGGCGTCGCCGGCCTAACTTTAGCCCTTGAAGTTGCTGACCACCTTTCGGTAACCCTGGTTAGGCCCGCTCTGGATGACCAAGGAGCCAGCCGCTGGGCGCAGGGTGGAATAGCCGCCGTGCTCTCGCCAGACGACGATCTGGATGCCCATGTGCGAGATACGCTCATTGCTGGTGATGGCCTATGTGATGAAGAGGCTGTTCGATTTACCGTGACACACGGCCCAGATGCCATTCAGTGGCTAATCGACAACGGTGTCCCCTTTACACCGGATCCAGACCCGAGCGCCCGCTACCCTTATCATTTAACACGGGAAGGCGGCCACAACGCACGCCGCATTATTCATGCTGACGATGCAACTGGACGCGCGGTAGTCGATACGCTGTACGAAAAAGTCACTTCTCACCCCAATATTACTCAGCGCAGTGACTTAACCATCCTGCACTTAATCAGCGATGCCACAGGCCGCTGTATTGGCGCGGAAGGCGTAGATCAACAGCAGCATCAACAAACACTGCTTGCCAAGCACATCGTACTAGCAACAGGCGGTGCAAGTGGCCTTTATCGACACACCACCACCCCATCGCCCAGCAGTGGGGAAGGCATGGTGATGGCCGCTGAACTGGGCGCAAAACTGATGAATCTTGAGTTTCAGCAGTTTCATCCTACCTGTCTATTTGACCCAGAAGGACCTGCTTTTTTAATTAGCGAAGCCGTACGAGGAGAAGGCGGGCACCTGCTAAATGAGGCCGGTCATCGGTTTATGCCCGATATTGATTCTCGCGCTGAGCTGGCGCCCAGAGACGTCGTTGCTCGAGCAATCGATTCGCAAATCCAACAAAGCAGCCAAGGGCATGTATGGCTAGATATCAGCCACCTTGGAGCAGCCGCTATTCGCCACCACTTCCCTACTATTTTGGCACACTGCGCCTCTCGGGGAATTGATATAACCCGCCAACCCATCCCAGTAGTGCCTGCCGCTCATTACAGCTGTGGCGGTGTTGCCACAGACCAGCGTGGCGCAACTCACGTCACCAATCTCTATGCGGTTGGTGAGCTTGCCTACACAGGCCTACATGGCGCAAATCGCATGGCTAGCAACTCACTATTGGAGTGCCTGGTATACGCCAGAAGCTGCGCAAAGCACTTACTCACGCAGGAAAAACGCGCGCAAACACGGCCAGTTGCACCTAAAGAGACTCTTAGCGATACCCCCGATACAATGCCGCTGCTAGGCCAGCAGTGGTCATCCACTTCCTTGGAAGCCCTGGCGGCTATACGTAGCGAACTGCGGGCAACAATGAGTCAGCACGTTTCGATTGTTCGCAGCAATCAGGGGCTAACTATCGCTCACCATAAGCTGAACGAACTTGAGACGCAGCTTAACGACATTCTAAACGACAGCCTTGACGGTGTTGCTGACAGCTCTAAGAGTGGCTCTAACAACGCTTTTGAAGACACCGCAGGCAAGCGCAGCCACCCTGAAAGCGTGCGTTTACAGCAAGCACTGTGGCTTGCAAAGTTGACGGTATTGGCGGCACTTCAGAGACATGAATCACGGGGACTGCATTACTCTATCGACTGGCCTAAGCACCAGGAGAATACAGCGGCTTCGGAGATGTCACTTGATCAGCTAGCGCCCGGGACGATGGCATAAGCGCCGCAGCGAACGTTGACTGTGTGCAGGCAAACTATCTGGCCACAACCAAAGCCGCTGCGGCCCGACACGGAGCCCGATTAACCAAGGGCCCACGTAATCAGCGTTAACAGGCTGTTCGTTTTCAAGCTCACCCTCTTCCGATAACCACTGCGCACTTAAGTGATGGCCGCTTTTTGAAACTCTTAACTCTCCCATGGGTTGATAGCGATACTCACGGCTCAGCAACAGTATCGCGATTACTGCCGCAAGCAACGCTACCCATGGACTAATAAGCCATGCTGTCACCGCACACAACCCGAATGCCAAGAATGCGTGAAAAGCGCACTGGATTTTAGAGCGTGCGATAAGCAGAGTTATCGGTATTTTCTGCATGTTCTACGATCATCTGCACGATGCGCTTTAATGATGGCTCCTCGGGCCATTCACGACGCATCAACCATCCAAAGAGATCTTGATCCTCTTCCTCAATTAAGCGCTGATAGGCCAACTGCTCATCTTCACTCAGTTCATCAAAGCGGTGTTCAAGAAACGGTATCAGCAGCAGGTCAAGCTCCCACATGCCACGGCGAGAGTGCCAATAAAGCCGTTTACGCAATATGGCTGCAGGGGAAGTATCGTCGTTCAACGTCAGCCTCTCCAGTTACAAAATGAGTCGCCAGTATACCTAAGCCACAGGGTCGCGCCAGCGCCTCACTTCGCCTATGCTGATATTCATTCTAGTACCTTGTTTTATCTGAATTGTTTTATCCTGTTATGCGCAGTATGCTGACTCTGTTGTTATCGAGGTCGCAAGCGCGTCACGGCCATTAAAGTTCGCAGGGAGCCAACCGATGACCAAATCTGAACTAATCGAACAAATTGCGATGCGTCAACCGGAGCTATCCGCCAAAGAAGTAGAAACGGCGGTGCGTATTATTTTAGACGATATGACCGATGCTCTTGCTAGCGGGGGACGGGTTGAGATCCGGGGGTTCGGCAGCTTTTCGCTTCACTACCGAGAGCCTCGTGTCGGGCGCAACCCTAAAACAGGAGACCCGGTCGACTTGGACGGCAAGTATGTGCCGCACTTCAAACCGGGCAAAGAGTTGCGCGAACAGGTAGATGCAAGCCGCGCACTTGGCTATTAATGAGCTAACCGAGGCTACACAACCTCGGCATTGCCAATAGCAAGGCTCTTTTGATCTTGTTATCCGACTTTATGTGGGATGACGCCGCGCCACGACTCATACACAATAGAGCCATTATGAACGTCACTGACTAGGAAACTCTCATGCGTTGGATCAAAGGGCTGATTCTGGCCGTCATATTGCTGGTTGTTCTACTGGTGGGCATTTTATTTGCCGTCAACAACCAACAAACCATTGCCTTAAACCTAATTTGGGCAGAACTGCCGCCTGTGTCACTCTCTGTCTGGCTGCTAGCTACGTTAACTTTCGGCGTTATCTTAGGCATGCTTGCCATGCTAGGTGTTTACGTGCGCCTTAAAGCGCAGCTAGCACGAAGTGAACGACACAATAAGCAACAGCGCAAAGAGCTAGACCGCTTACGCACTCAGGAGCTTAAGGAACTGGCTTAAATGTATGATGTCGTGCTGCTAGGCGTTCTACTGGCAGCCATTGCCATCGGCTTTGGCCTGGGTGTTCGTCACGCTTCCCGCCGCCGCCAGCGCACTCACGACTCTCGCCCATCTGGTTTATCGAGAGAGTACTTTGTCGGGCTGAATTACCTGCTCAATGAGCAGCCCGACGAAGCTATCAATACGTTTGTCAATGCACTGGATGTTAATAGCGATACTGTGGAAACCCACATAGCGCTAGGCAAGCTGTTTCGCGCACGCGGTGAAGCAGACAAAGCCGTTAGCATTCATCAAAACCTGCTTGCTCGCCCTGCCCTTTCCACCAGCACTAACGAACATGTGCAGCTTGAGCTAGCACGTGACTTTATGGCGTTAGGCGTTCACGACCGAGCTCAGCGAATGCTGAGAGCGCTGCTGGATAAATCAGACAATGACACCTATCGCCAGGAAGCCAAGCGGCTACTGATTGATTTGCTTGAGCGCGAAAAAGACTGGCAAGAAGCACTCGACGTGGCTCAATCACTGTTCAAGCAACAGCCCGGCATGCAACGACCTGCTGCTCACTGGCTATGTGAACTCGCCCAGCAGGAGATACATCAAGCAAGTCGCGCGATCGCCCGTAAGCACTTAAAAAAAGCGCTTCAATTGGATGAGCGATGCGTCCGCGCGACGTTACTACTTGCTGAGCTGGAGATGGATAATGGGCATTACACACGCGCCATTGAGCGCCTAAACCATATTCCCCAGCAGGATATTGCGCACATTCCCACCATGCTGCCCACCCTTCAGCATGCCTATGAGCGTAATAACGACATTCAAGGGTTTGAAACGCATCTTTATCGACTGCTGGGACAAGCACCGTACACCAGCATTATTATCGCCCTCGGAGAGCTCGTTCATCAAAGAGATGGCGTAGATAGTGCTATTGAGCAAACGGGCGAGTGGCTAAGGGAGGCACCCAGCCTGGGTGGGCTTGATTACCTAATCGACCTTTATCATGAAAGCCAACGTCTGAGTGGAAAAACTCCGCCAGACACGCGTTTGCTGTTACTTAAGCACCACACCAATGCCCTTTTAGAGGGCAAAGCCCGCCATCGCTGCCGCCGCTGCGGCTTTGCCAGCGACAGCCTGGCATGGCAGTGCCCTAGCTGCCGCCGCTGGGGCACCATTAAGCCCATTACCGGGGTTGATGGCGAGTAAGCGGTAGTACCGTCAGCCAGCCAGTTCAGCTTCTATGGCTGCTAGCGCCATCATTGGCTCTGCCGCCTGTGTTACCGGTCGCCCAATCACTAAGTGCGTACTGCCAACACGCATCGCATCACTGGGTGTCATAATACGCTGTTGGTCATTAGCCGCTGCAAAGCTTGGGCGTATTCCAGGAGTTACCTTCAAAAAGTCGTCGCCACACAGCGCCTTGATTTGCGCCGCCTCTTGGGCTGAACAGACAACACCGCCTAATCCGCTCTGCTGAGTTAATGCGGCTAAACGCAATACATGCTCTTCCGGCGTAGCAGCTATGCCTACCTCATGCAGATCCTCAGCTTGCATGCTGGTTAGCACCGTAACGGCAATAAGATGTGTACTTAGCCCATGATCATCTAAACGCTTAGCGGCCGCTTCCATCATCTTGCGCCCGCCAGAAGCATGCACGTTAACCATCCATACGCCTTGCTCAGCTGCCGCCTGCACCGCGCCTGCCACCGTATTGGGAATGTCATGAAATTTTAAGTCTAGAAAAATTTCAAAACCACGCCCATGCAAGGCTTCCAGTACCGCAGGGCCACTGCGCGTAAACAACTCTTTACCCACCTTTACCCGGCAGCGCTTAGGGTCAAGCTGATCTGCCATGCATAAAGCCGCATCAAGAGAGGAATAATCCAACGCGATAATCAACGGGGTATCAGTAGACACTGTGCTTAACTCCATTTTCCATTTGACAGCATTATAACAGCCATCCCGATCCCGCTGTGTAAGTGATTAACCATTATCAGAGAGCAAAAATCTTACAAACACCATCGTTAATGTCTTACAGCTCACCTCCTATAAATGTATTAGTTTAATTAAGGCAAAAGGTATTGAAGGAACAGTCAACCTTTTTGCATGCGCAAACCGCCACAGCCTATCACTCCAAGTACAACAACCGATGGGAAAGGCGGCTTTAGGGAAATCTATGAGGATATTAACAATGAAAATAACGCTAAAAGGACTATTGGCTGCACTGCTATTGAGCCTAAGCTTAGGGGTTTCGGGCCTTGCATTGGCACAAGACATCGCGCCTATTAATGTGAATACAGCGGATGCTGAGCTGCTTGCTGAGTTACCTGGTATCGGACCCAGCCGTGCGGCCGCGATTATAGAAGAGCGCGAAAATAATGGCGCATTTGCTAATGTAGATGATCTAACCCGCGTTAGCGGCATTGGCCCC
>NZ_JABUZF010000195.1:13013-25989 GCF_014897885.1 Halomonas sp. 3D7M
GATAAGTATAAAACTTACATCTCTCTAGGCTGAAGCCGCCGTTTAGGGCATTCCCAAAACGGCGGCAAGGCGTCACCTAGTATTCACGCGCGAATACTCTTTAAAAGCTATCTCCGGGTATGCGTACAGAGCCTTCCATTAACACCCGCGCGCTGCGGCTCATGACAGCTTGATCAATCTGCCAGCGCCCATCAGTCAGACTTGCTTTTGCACCTACACGCAACGAGCCAGAAGGATGCCCAAAGGTCACCGCTTCACGCTCCTCACCACCTGCGGCTAAATTTACTAACGTGCCTTGAATGGCTGCTGCCGCGCAGATGGCAACCGCTGCGGTGCCCATCATTGCGTGGTGCAGTTTACCCATGGAAAGCGCCCTTACCACAAGATCGATGTTTTCCGCACTCACCGCTTTACCACTGGACGCCGTATAGCTAGCCGGCGGGGCAACGAAAGCCACCTTCGGCGTGTGCTGCCGGCTGGCCGCTTCATCAACATGCTTAATCAATCCCATACGCACCGCAGCATGGGCACGAATGGTCTCGAACATGGCGAGTGCTTTGGCATCGCTGTTAATTGCTTCCTGTAGTTCGCAACCGGTATAGCCTATGTCCTGGGCGTTAACAAACACGGTGGGAATACCCGCATTAATCAGCGTCGCTTTTAAAACGCCAACCCCGGGCACTTCCAAGTCATCGACCAAGTTCCCGGTTGGGAAAATTGCCCCCTCACCATCCGCAGGATCCATAAAGGCCACAGGAATCTCAGCGGCAGGAAAGGTCACACCGTCTAGCTCAAAATCGCCGGTCTCCTGCACCTGTCCATTAACAATAGGCACTTTAGAGACAATGGTTTTACTGATATTGACCTGCCAAATACGTACTTCAGCGACACCGTTTTGCGGTATTTTGGCGGGGTCAACTAACCCATTAGCAATCGCATAAGGACCTACTGCTGCCGATAAGTTGCCGCAGTTGCCGCTCCAATCCACAAACGGCTTATCAATTGAAACCTGGCCAAACAGGTAGTCCACATCGTGATCTGACGACTCACTCTTGGAAAGAATCACCGTTTTACTGGTGCTTGAGGTTGCCCCTCCCATCCCATCGATCTGCTTTTCATAGGGGTCTGGGCTACCAATCACCCTCATCAGCAGTTTATCTCGCGCCTCGCCCGGCACTCTTGCCGCCTCGGGCAAGTTGTCCAAGGTGAAAAATACCCCCTTACTGGTGCCACCGCGCATATACGTCGCAGGAATACTAATTTGTCCAACATGAGACATAAATAACGCTCCCTAACCATTTTCAATGACGATGCCTGAACATTCTCAATGACGATTATCAATGACCATGTTCACTAATCGCATGCCGAAAAAAGAGCCCGGCGCTTAGCGACGGGCTCTTTCATTAATCGCCTTGGCGCTGCGTTACACGCCAATTTGGCTACGCCGTGGTGGACTCAAGAAAGTCCTGGGCGAAACGCTGCAAGACCCCACCGGCAGAGTAAATCGTGACCTCTTCGGCGGTATCAATACGGCAGATCACCGGCACACGTTCAGTGGTACCACTTTGACGATGAATAACCAGCGTCAGCTTGGCTCGGGGCTGAGGAGTGCCTTCTACGTCGAAGACTTCCGTACCGTCCAGCGCCAAGGTTTTACGTGTGGTGCCCTCCTCAAACTGCAGCGGCATCACGCCCATACCAATTAAATTGGTCCGGTGAATACGCTCAAAGCCTTCGGCTACAATGGCTTCAACACCCGCTAGCGCAACACCTTTCGCCGCCCAGTCACGCGAGGAACCCTGACCATAATCCGCACCGGCAATAATAATCAGCGGCTGTTTACGTGCCATATACGTTTCAATGGCTTCCCACATCCGCGTCACAGTGCCTTCTGGCTCAACACGTGCCAACGACCCCTGCAGCACTTTGCCCTGCTCGTCGTGGACCATTTCATTGAACAGCTTCGGGTTCGCTAATGTTGCCCGCTGGGCAGTTAAATGATCGCCGCGGTGGGTCGCGTAGGAGTTAAAGTCCTCCTCAGGCAGGCCCATCTTGTGCAGATACTCACCTGCTGCGCTGTCCAGCATAATCGCGTTAGAAGGCGACAAATGGTCGGTGGTGATATTGTCCGGCAAAATCGCCAACGGACGCATACCTTTCAAACCACGTTCGGCAGCCATATTGCCTTCCCAGTAGGGAGGCCGACGAATATAAGTGCTCTGAGGCCGCCACTCATAAAGCGGGCTGACCTGAACGCGCGCGCTCTTGTCGAGGTCGAACATCGGGATATAGGTCTGACGGAACTGCTCCGGCTTCACGGAAGCCTTCACAATCGCATCGATTTCGCTATCGTCGGGCCAGATATCTTTTAGCGTGACGGGGTTTCCGTTTTGGTCGGTGCCCAGTACGTCTTTCTCAATATCAAAGCGAATCGTGCCGGCAATGGCGTAGGCAACCACTAAGGGCGGCGATGCCAGAAATGCCTGCTTCGCATAGGGGTGAATGCGCCCGTCAAAGTTACGGTTACCGGAAAGTACCGCTGTGGCGTATAGATCACGGTCGATAATTTCTTTCTGGATGACCGGATCTAACGCCCCGGACATGCCGTTACAGGTCGTACAGGCGTACGCCACGACACCAAAGCCAAGTGTTTCCAGCTCATCCATCAGCTTGGCTTCTTCCAGATACATCTTGACGGTTTTCGATCCCGGCGCCAGCGACGATTTTACCCACGGTTTGCGGGTTAACCCTAAGCGGTTAGCATTACGAGCAATTAAGCCAGCTGCCACCATATTGCGCGGGTTAGAAGTATTCGTGCAGCTGGTAATCGCGGCGATAATCACCGCACCATCTGGCATTCTACCTGCTTGCTCGTCGGCCCTTGCTTTATCCAAGTCGATCGCGATGCCGCGTTGGGCCAGCTCCGAGGTGGGCAAATGAGCATGAGGGTTGGAAGGCCCCGCCAAGGTGCGATTAACGCTTGAAAGATCAAAGCGCAGTACCCGCTCATACTCAGCAGTTTTTAGGCTATCGGCCCATAGCCCTGTGTGCTTGGCATAGGCCTCAACCAGAGCAACCTGCTCATCCTCACGACCCGTAAGCTTGAGGTAATCAACGGTTTGGTTGTCGATGTAGAACATCGCCGCCGTGGCGCCGTACTCTGGCGTCATGTTGGAAATGGTCGCCCGGTCGCCTACGGTTAACGCGTCGGCACCTTCTCCGTAAAACTCCAGGTAGGCACCGACTACACGCTCTTTGCGTAGAAACTCGGTAATCGCCAACACCATATCGGTGCTGGTAATACCTGGCTGCAGCTTGCCAGAGAGTTCTACACCAACGATATCCGGCAGGCGCATCATCGAAGCACGGCCCAGCATCACACTTTCGGCTTCAAGACCACCCACACCAACGGAAATAACACCCAGCGCATCGACCATCGGCGTGTGGCTATCGGTACCCACACAGGTATCTGGGTAAGCAACACGCACTCCTTGTTCATCAGGGCGGCACTGCACTACCGGCGACATTTTCTCCAGATTGATCTGGTGCATAATGCCGTTGCCCGGAGGAATAACATCAACGTTCTCAAAAGCCACTTTGGTCCAGTTAATGAAGTGGAAGCGGTCATCGTTACGGCGATCTTCCACCTGGCGGTTTTTTTCGAACGCGTCTTTCTCAAACCCAGCGTGTTCAACGGCCAATGAGTGGTCAACAATCAGCTGTGTAGGCACCACAGGATTCACTTTAGCCGGATCACCGCCCTTCTCAGCGATGGCATCCCTTAGGCCAGCAAGGTCGACTAACGCGGTCTGCCCCAGGATGTCATGGCATACAACGCGTGCCGGGTACCAAGGAAAATCCAAATCTTGCTTGCGCTCGATGAGCTGTTTCAGTGCATCGGTTAACAGCGCTGGATCGCAGCGGCGTACCAACTGCTCAGCCAACACTCTGGACGTGTAGGGCAGCGTCGCGTAGGCGCCGGGCTTGATATCTTCAACGGCTTGATGCGCGTCGAAGTAATCTACCGGAGCACCCTCTGCCGTCACGCCTGGCAGCGGCTTACGATAATTCGTGTTCATAATGCCTCTCACTTAATCACGGCCCGTTAAGGGTTAGTCACGCGCTTCGATGGGCACCCACTCGCTCTTCTCAGGACCAGTGTAGTCGGCGCTGGGGCGAATAATGCGGTTATTGGCGCGCTGCTCAAACACATGCGCTGCCCATCCCGTTAAACGGGACATGACGAAGATTGGCGTGAACAGTTTGGTCGGAATATCCATGAAGTGGTAAGCACTGGCATGGAAGAAGTCCGCATTGCAGAAAAGCTTCTTCTCGCGCCACATAACTTCTTCACAGCGCACAGAAACGGGGTAAAGCACGCTGTCGCCAACGTCTTCAGAAAGTTTCTTCGACCACTCTTTGATAATTTCATTACGCGGGTCAGACTCGCGATAAATGGCATGGCCAAAGCCCATGATTTTCTCTTTGCGCTCAAGCATACCAAGCATTTCACGCTCAGCTTCTTCCGGTGACGCCCAGTTCTCGATCATCGCCATGGCCGCTTCGTTAGCACCGCCATGTAGCGGGCCACGCAACGAACCAATCGCGCCGGTAACACAGGAGTGCATATCGGAAAGCGTCGAGGCGCAAACCCGCGCCGTGAACGTTGACGCATTGAACTCATGCTCGGCGTATAGAATCAGCGATACGTTCATAACCCGCGCATGCAACTCAGAAGCGGGCTCGCCACGCAGCATATGCAAGAAGTGACCGCCTACCGAGGCATCGTCAGTTTCAGTATCAATGCGAACGCCGTCATGGCTAAAGCGGTACCAGTAGCAAATAATCGAGGGCAGTACCGCTAACAGCCGATCAGAAACATCCTGCTGCTGGTCAAAGCTCTCTTCTGTCTCCAGGTTACCCAGCATGGAGGTACCGGTGCGCATAACATCCATCGGGTGCGCATCTTTGGGAATTTGCTCCAGTACGGTTTTCAAAGCATCGGGTAAGCCACGCAGCCCCTTCAGCTTGGTAATGTAACTATCAAGCTCGGCTTGATTGGGCAGCTTGCCTTTCAGTAATAAATACGCGACTTCTTCAAACTTCGCCTTCTCGGCCAGCTCTTTGATATCAAAACCACGGTAGGTTAATCCGGAACCCGTTTTACCCACCGTACACAGCGCTGTAGTACCGGCGCTTTGACCACGGAGTCCTGCGCTGTTTTGCGGTTTGTCAGCCATGTCGTGTCTCCTGTTAGCTCTTTTTATATGTTTTAGTATTGATAATGTTAACGGCTATTAAGCGTCTTTCTGCTCAGCAAATAGCGCGTCGAGCTTTTGCTCGAAATCGTGATAATTTAAAAAGTCGTACAGCTCATCGCGAGTCTGCATGGTATCGACCACCTCTTTTTGATGACCGTTATCTAAAATGCTCTGATACACCTTCAATGCGGCAGCATTCATAGCGCGGAAGGCCGATAGCGGATAGAGCACCATGCGACACCCCACCTCGCCCAGCTCCTGCTGAGAGAACAGCGGCGTTGCGCCAAACTCAGTGATGTTGGCCAGTATTGGCGCATTCACGCGCGAACAGAACGCACGATAATCATCCAGGGTGTGCACGGCTTCGGCGAAGATTGCATCCGCACCCGCCTCCACACAGGCATTAGCACGCTCGATAGCGGCGTCTAAGCCCTCTTTCTGGAACGCATCGGTACGCGCAATCAGATAGAAATCGGGATCAAGCTTGGCATCTGCCGCGGCTTTGATGCGGTCAACCATTTCCTGCTGGGACACAATGGCTTTATTCGGGCGGTGGCCGCAGCGCTTTTGAGCCACTTGGTCTTCCAGATGAACCGCAGCAACGCCTGCGCGCTGCATCTCTTTAACGGTACGCGAAATATTAAAAGCACCGCCCCAGCCCGTATCGATATCTACCAGCAGCGGAAGATCGGTAGCGCCACAGATACGATGTGCATCTTCCACCACGTCGTTCATGCTGGTCATACCCAAGTCCGGCAAGCCAAAAGACGCGTTAGCCACGCCGCCGCCCGACAGATAAATCGCTTGGTGGCCTACTCGCTCGGCCATCATCGCGGTATACGCGTTAATCGTGCCTAGAATCGGTAAAGGGCGGTTCGCGTCTAGCGCAGCACGAAAGCGAGCACCTGGCGTGAGAGTAGATGAAGTGGACATTGGCATTGCTCCTTTAAAAGGCTTGGCGGATAGGCATAACGAACTAATCCGCTGATGACGTTGATTGTTGTTCAAGAACAGCAGCGTAACGGTCGGCGACGTTGGCTCGGGAAGCGCTAACGTGGCGGCGCATCAGCAACTCCGCTAGCTCGGCATCTCCGGCTTCAATGGCATCTACAATACGATGGTGCTCGACAAAGGCGAGCTGGGGCCGCTTACCGCTGGCGCTGAACTGGGTACGGTAAAGACGCACTAAGTAGTAGAGATCATCGCAAAGCAGGTTCATCAGCATTTTGTTATGGCTGCCTTGAACAATGCGATAGTGGAAGTCGAGATCGCCTTCGCGCTGATAGTAAGCTTCGCCACGCTTGAGATCTGCCTGGCCTTCGTGAAGGGCCAACACCTCACGCAGCCCTTTAATCTCCTCGGCAGACATATGCTCAGCAGCCAAGCGGGCTGCCATGCTCTCAAGCGCTTCGCGCACATCAAACAGCTCAAGCAGCTCTTTCATAGAGAGCTTGACAACGCGAGCGCCAACGTGAGGAACACGCTCAATTAAACGGTGCGCTTCTAAACGCCGCATGGCTTCGCGCAGCGGACCGCGAGAGATACCGTACGTTTTAGAAAGCCCCGGCTCGGTAATTTTGCTGCCCGGCGCCAGCTCTCCACGTACGATAGCGTCTTGAAGCTGGTGAAAGACCCGCTCAGCCAGCGTTCGGACTTCTGGCGAGGTCTGATCACTGGGCGAATCAGCTTTAGAACGAGAAAGAGTAGCAAGTGAGGTCATGGCTAATTGTCGACAATTATGAGGTAGGAGAACTTTAGCCCGCCATATTTGTGCCGTCAACTAGTCAAAATGGTCGATTTTATTCACCTTTCGTGTAACCCAGCCATTTATTCTTGGGTTAATGTCAACAATCATGCTCTTTCCGTTAACCGTGTTTAACCTACCGTGAGAAAGGCGTCAGTGGTTAACACTGGTGTCATCTATTAACGACCTCTAGAATGCGATGCCTTCCATCGGCCTGGCGTTTGCTCCATGACATCGGCGTTGACCATTAAAGCCCTGCCCTACTCTCCTACTCCCCTGGAGATCTTTGCTCACCTGCGAAAGCGTCATGGTGCGGTATTACTTGATAGCGGCCGCCCATCAGCAAACGGGCGCTACGACATTATCAGCAGTGATCCGTTAGCTACGCTAGAAGTCATGCCTGATGGACAAACTAACTTCACTTCAACGCAGCTGGACCTTCCCTCGGCACTCGCTGGAGATATGACCGCCCAGCAGCAATGGATGCTTGAACAGCTACCCAGCACAGATTTCCCCAGCGAGCTGCCTTTTTTAGGCGGCCTGATGGGTTATTGGAGTTATGACCTAGGACGTAATAACCTCGCGATTTCCAGCCGCCACCCCAATGTTACTAATCTGCCATTGGCACGTTTGGGGCTTTACGACTGGTGCATTACCTTTGATCACGAAAAGCAGGCAACATGGCTCATTGCAACAGCAACTCGCCAACAGCAGGTCATGAAATGGCTAGCTCAGCCACCTACCAGTGTTGCTAAAGACTTTCACTTAACCAGCCCCTTTCATGGCGAGCTAAGCCAAGCGGATTACACTGAACGTTTTAACACTGTTCAGCACTACATTCGCGCCGGCGACTGCTATCAAATTAACCTTGCTCAGCGGTTTACAGCGAGCTATGAAGGCGATGAATGGCAGGCTTATCTACGCCTTCGCAAGGCAACGCCAACGCCCTTCTCAGGCTTTATGGCATGGAAAAACCAGGCGGTACTCTCGCTTTCCCCCGAACGCTTTATCCAGTGTAAAGACGGGCGAGTGGAAACGCGCCCAATCAAAGGCACGCGACCACGAGGTAAGTCGCCGGAGGAGGATATCACTCTAGCGGAACAGCTATTAAGCAGCACGAAAGACCGCGCGGAAAATGTCATGATTGTTGACTTGCTGCGCAATGACTTGGGACGCGTATGCGCTCCTGGGTCTATTCGTGTACCGCAGCTATGTCAGTTAGAGAGCTACCCCAACGTGCATCACCTGGTAAGCGTGGTTCAAGGTCAGCTCGCCAAACATCGCTCACCGCTATCTCTGCTGACAGCAGCGTTTCCTGGCGGCTCTATTACTGGCGCGCCTAAAATACGCGCCATGCAAATTATCGACGAGTTGGAGCCTTGCCAACGCAGTGTCTATTGCGGAAGCCTGGGGTACATTGATAAACGGGGCAGCATGGACACATCAATTGCGATACGCACCATGGTGGCAGATGCAGGCAAGCTAAATGTTTGGGGCGGCGGAGGATTAGTCGCCGACTCTAGAGCAGACGAGGAGTACACAGAAACGCTGGATAAAATCCGCCATCTAATCGGCGCCTTGGAATAAATAACAAAATTCTTACATCAAAAAGGAATATAAAAGCCAAACCAAACGGTATTGGGGCTAAGCCCCTCCTCTTTGATAGCCTAGTGTCATACTCGACCTTATGACAGGAGGCAGCATGTCTTCAGCGCTTGACAGCATTAACCGTGATTTTGCCAATAATCCCCAAGAGCTTATCAAGTGGGCGCTTAGCCAAGGCGAGCGTCCTATTTGCACGACCAATTTCCGGCCGTTTGAGGCGGTGATTCTGCATATGGTCACTCAGGCACGTCCAGACATCCCCATCGTATGGATGGATAGTGGCTATAACACTGAGGCCACTTACCAATTCGCCGATGCCTTAATCCAGCGGCTGAACCTAAACATGGTCAGCTTTATTCCGCAGCGAACCCGTGCTCACCGTGAAGCGCTAGAGGGGGCAATGCCCAGCATTGACGACCCACGTCACGCAGCCTTCACTCAAGAAGTAAAGATTGAGCCGTTTGAGCGTGCCCTGCGGGAAATGCAGCCGGATGTCTGGTTCACCGCCCTGCGGGCAGAGGACACCCCAGAGCGGGCTAAAATGCAGCCTGCCAGCCGTAACAGCGATGGCTTATTAAAAATTGCCCCGCTGCTGCAGTGGACTGCAAAAGATATGTACTACTATCTTGAGGCACACGACCTGCCCAACAACTTTGACTACTTCGACCCCACCAAGGTAGAAGACAAACGTGAGTGTGGCCTGCACTTACAGCACTGATTAGGCAGAGAACGGTGAATAGCGCCCAGACACCCACGTCAAGCGCTATTCACCCACTACCCGATGCTCCTAATGCTCAGGAAGCTCTACTCCCTCAAACAGCTCATGCTCAAAACGTGGGCCAGCCAACAAGGCTTCGTCTACCAAGTCTCGGGTGAGATGAGGTGCAAAGCGTACGAGGAAATCGTACATATAGCCGCGCATAAAGGTGCCACGGCGAATTCCAATCTTAGTCGTAGAACTCGCGAAGAGATGGCTGGCGTCCAATGCGACCAAATCCTCATCTAGCACCGGATCAACCGCCATTTGGGCGACAATACCAACCCCCATGCCCAGTCGCACATAGGTTTTAATCACATCAGCATCAGCGGCCGTTAACACCACATTGGGCGTAAGTCCCTGTGCTTTAAACGCATCATCTAACTGCGAGCGGCCGGTAAACCCAAACACATAAGTAACGAGAGGATGTTCGGCCAACGCTTGAAGCGTCAGCGGCTTGTCTATCGATGCCAGGGGGTGGTCTTTAGGTACTAAAGCGCAGCGATTCCAGCGGTAGCAAGGTAACAACACCAAGTCGGTGAATAGCTCTAGCGATTCAGTGGCAATTGCAAAATCGGCCTGACCTTCGCTAACCATCTGAGCGATTTGCTTGGGTGTGCCCTGCTGCATATGTAGGGCAACATCAGGATACTTGAGGGTAAACTCGCTGATGATAGGAGGTAGTGCATAGCGCGCCTGAGTATGAGTAGTAGCAATCGACAAACTCCCCCGGCGCTCGTCACTGTGCTCTTGGGCGACTTGTTTGATGTTTTCGGTCAGCTTCAACACCTGACCTGCCAACTCAATGATAGACAGCCCTGCAGGCGTTACGCGGGTAAGGTGCTTTCCGCTACGTGCAAAAATCTCCACACCTAGCTCATCTTCAAGCAAGCGTATCTGCTTGGAAATACCCGGCTGCGAGGTAAACAAACTCTGCGCGGTGGCTGACACATTCAGGTTGTGTCGATTGACTTCCCAGATATAGCGAAGTTGCTGTAGCTTCATATCCTCACCTTATTATCTATGCAGGAAGCACGTTGAAGCGCATCCTCGCGCCGCTGCTAACTTGCACCACCCACGAAGCACTCAAAGGTGCAATACGTGGGGGCGACACGCCTCATACATACAATTTTGAATAAAAAATCATCTTATAATTCACTTATAGTATAAAAAATAGCCGTCACGAACACCCCTTAATTTTTCATAATGGCTGTCGAAACGTCATAGGAAATTTGCCAGCACCTTCTGCGCCCGCTAACATCTGCCAACTTGGCGCGGTGAAAGTGCGCTAGTAAAACGCGTAATGACCGTTGCTCCATTTGAGGCAACGAAACAGCAAGAGCAACGCAAACGGGAGAAACAGATGGCTAACAATGTTGATGTCACCAACGCCAATTTTGAGCAAGAAGTCCTCAACGCCGAACAGCCAGTCCTACTGAAGTTTTGGGCCCCCTGGTGCGGTCCCTGTAAAGTAATGGCACCTGTGGTTGATGAAGTTGCTGCCGAACGTGGTGATAATCTGAAAGTGGTTAGCGTGAACGTTGACGATGCGCCTGAAATTGCTGCAGAACAAGGCGTGCGCGGCGTTCCGACAGTGATGCTATTTAAGTCCGGTACGAAAGTGGCATCGCTGGTAGGTGCACAGTCTAAGTCCCAGCTGACCCAATTTATCGATCAAAATGCCTAACTCGCGCTAACGTTACCGCTGGCACTGCCAGCGGTAACTTCCTGCACTTCCCATCTCAAACGCCTCCTTCTACTCTCGACGCTTCCAAGGTGGACGGCGTGCATCGCCAAGACGCGTTCGACGCTGCCCTCCCGGCCCCAGTAAATGAGCAATCCAGCGAGTCTGAGGATGGCTATCCAAGGCGATTTTTAATGTCATCGTCAATACGACCGACAACAACATCCCCGCAGCACCAAAGATCCACCCCCACACAACCAACGAAAGAAACGCCACAAATGTTGATAGCCCCAATGCTTGCCCCATCACTCGCGGCTCAACCAAGTTACCCAAAACGAAATTAATCACCAAATAGGCAGATGCGAGTAACAGCGCCTGCAATACTCCGCCATCTTGGGATACCAGCAATAGCAGTACGGGAGGAATCGCCGCCAAGGCCGAGCCGATATTAGGAATAAAGTTAAGGGCAAAAGCCAACACCCCCCCACAGCAACGGGAACTCCACTCCCACTATTAAGCAAGAGAGCCATACCAGCGCCCCGGTGGCCAAGCTAATAACGGTCTTCACTGCCAGGTAGCGCTTCAGCGTTAAACTAAACTCGCTAAACCGCTTTAGGCTTGGCGCTGGGTTCTCAAGAGCGCGGGACACTTTATCTCGGAAGTTAAGCGTTTCAAACAGCATGAAAATAACTAACAGCCCGATAATACTGCCTTGCATAAAGAGATTGCCAAGTTCGCCTAGCAACGTTGTCACCCACGACCCATCGTCTTCCATAGCAAGCATATTGCTGAGCTGATCAGGATTAATGGCTAGCCCACGGTTAGAGAGCGCGTTCAACAAATCCCAATAATGCTCATACAAACGCGACTCGATATCCGGTAGCACCTGAACAAAGGTGCTAAAGCTGTTGACCACCAGCAAGCCAATTAAGGAAATAAAACCCAGCAGCACCATCAATGTTAAAAAAGCAGAGGCTCCCCTGCTGAGGCCACAGCGGTGCAGCCACTGCACAGGCGACGTACATACAACAGCAATAAAGACTGACAGTAACAGAGGAACCAGAAGATCCGCCCCAGCCTTCATACCCGCCACAATAACAACGAGTGCGGCAAGCGCCAGGGTCGCATTTAAAGGGATACTACGATAATCCTCATCCGATAATTTCGACATTGCCCTTTCCTTAGCGTGTTATCCACATATCATGGCCGCTCGCGCAATATTGCACAAACCATGACAACATTAAGCAATTGCTTTGCATCGACTCTTAGCCAGTGAACTTTATTGCGCTTTGCCCTTCCAAGCAGCGTCACAGTATAAATTAGTTAACATTAATCATTGTCTCGATCAGTAAGGAAGTGACCTATGAATCCAGCAACACCACATCTAAAACGCTTGCGCTACGGCGTGCTTGGCAGCGCACTTCTCGCCCTTCTGGCAACGTCTACGGCTCACGCTGCGCCCCCCACCCCGCCCAGCTTACATGTTCAAGCCCAATCATGGGTGGAAGTAGAGCCCGACAAAGCCACTCTGTCTGCACGGCTGTGGGAAAACACCCCAGCGGTTTCCACGCTGGAAGATACCGACAGTGGCGAGCTGAGCGACGCACGCGCGCGGCTTGAAAATCGTGCCAGTGAGCTAATTAAAGCCATGGAAGAGATCGGCATTGAGCAACGCGCCATCAATGCAGGGTCACTCAATGTCTATCCTGAGCACGTCGCAGGGCCGCGCAACGATGATGGTGAACAAGAAACGTTAATGCGCACCCGCTTAGAGCGCCCCTTCAATATTGAGCTTACCGATATAGATCAATTGGGCGAGGTGTTTGACGCAATGATAAGTGCTGGCGTGAACACGCTGGACGGCGTTCAGTTTGATCTTCAAGACCGCGACGCCGCTACCGATGAAGCACTTACTAAAGCGCTAG
>NZ_JABUZF010000195.1:26022-30663 GCF_014897885.1 Halomonas sp. 3D7M
AAAGCGGACTTAATGGCCAGTACCCTAGGCGTAAGGCTTGGCCAAGTACAGCGCATTGAAGAAGCCCAAACGCCCATCTTCCAGCCCCGCATGATGGCCATGCGCGCTGAGAGCGATGCCATGGGCAGTGGTTCCGCTAGCGACTATCGCCCCGGCACCATTCGTATCGATGCCGAGGTCAACGTCGAGTGGGCAATTAGAGGGCAAGACGCTCAAGGCCGCCCAGGTAGGGTTGCAGAGGCGCAGGAACAGTAATAGAGCCATCTGCCTGCTGGTGGTTTTCAAGCACCGCCAGCAGGCAACGCCCCACCGCTAGGCCTGAACCATTCAGCGTATGCAGCAACTGTGGCTTTTTCGCGTCTGGGTGGCGGAAGCGGGCTTGCATGCGCCGCGCCTGGAAATCTTCGCAATTAGAGACTGAAGAAATTTCCCGATACGTTTCTTGGCTAGGCAACCAAACTTCCAAATCGTAGGTCTTCGCCGCCCCAAAGCCCATATCGCCGGTACACAGCGTCACTACGCGGTAAGGCAACTCCAGCGCCTGCAGAATTGCTTCAGCATGGCCACGCATCTCTTCCAGTGCTTCATAGCTCTTATCTGGCTCAACAATCTGCACCATTTCGACTTTATCGAACTGATGCTGACGGATCATGCCGCGGGTATCGCGCCCATGAGAACCGGCTTCGCTGCGGAAACAAGGCGTGTGGGCAGTCAACTTCATTGGCAACGCCGCCTGATCGACAATCTCATCACGCACAAAGTTAGTTAGTGGCACTTCCGACGTCGGAATTAGATGGTATTCCCGTTCGTCGTTAAGTTTAAACAGATCTTCGCCAAATTTTGGCAGTTGGCCGGTACCCATCAGCGAATCGCGATTCACCATATACGGCACATAGCACTCTTCGTAACCATGCTGCTGAGTTTGCGTATCCAGCATAAATTGCGCCAGTGCCCGATGCAGACGCGCAATCGGCCCACGCATTACCGCAAAGCGAGCGCCGGTCAGCTTAGCCGCCAGTTCAAAGTCGAGATAACCCGATTTCTTACCAAGATCGACGTGATCCAGCACCTCAAAATCAAACTCACGCGGCGTACCCCAGCGGTGAAGCTCAACATTATCGTCTTCGCTTTTGCCTTCAGGCACGCTTTCATGAGGAAGATTGGGAATACCACTGATAGCGTCATCCCACTCTTCCTGCACCTCAGCCAGTTCTTTCTTGGCTTTATCCAGGCGCTCGCCTAAATCGCTCACTTCATCCAGCAACGGCTGAATATCTTCACCGCTAGCCTTCGCCTTACCAATCGCTTTTGAACGCATATTGCGCTCGTTTTGCAGCTGCTCGGTCTGGGTTTGCAACTCACGACGGCGCGATTCCAGCGCTTGCAGTGCCGCTTTATCAAGTTCGAAGCCCCGCCGGGCCAGTTGTTGCGCAGCCGCATCAAGATCACCGCGCAGCAGTTTCGGATCGAGCATGAGTTATCCCTTGGCCTGAAATCAGTGGAACACGGCGTACATCGCCCGTGATGAAAGAGGCCTATTGTAGGCAAAAGCACGGCGGGGAGCTATGGCTGCCTTAATGGGGAGTGATGCTTTTGACTAACCGTATTGCATTCATCGTTGTTCTACTTGATATTCGGCAGCAGCAACTGGTTATACACTATTCGTAGTGGCTCCAAAGCCGGAGCACTTTAATTACCCCTTCGTCTTCAAGCACTTGGTAAACCAAACGATGCTGAATATTGATACGCCGTGAATAAGCCCCCGCAAGATCACCGATGAGTTTCTCAAACGGAGGCGGTTTCCGATACGGATCTTCTGCGATTAGTGCCAGCAGCTCCTGCGCCTTTGGCTTCAAGCCACTGGAAGCTAACTTCTTCGCATCTTTCTGAGCGTGTTTGGTGTAAACCAACGTCCATGTCACCAGTCCAACTCCTCATCACACTCATCTGCAGGGGTCTCCATTCCCTCACGAACAGACTCTCGCATCCCTGGCACAGAAAGCAGGAAAAGCGTCTCCTGAATGGCAGACCAGTCCTCTTCCGCCACCAAAACGGCTTTATTCCGCTTGCCCATAATGATAATTGGCTGATGAGATTCTGCAGTCTCATCAATCAACCGATAAAGGTTACTGCGTGCCTCTGTTACAGATATTCCGGTCATAACACACCTCTAATTTATCCCGCATTACATAAATTGTACGCCATGCAGTACGTACGTCAAAACGAACGCAATATTTAATCCTTTTGGGCTCGAATTAAACCACCACGACTTCTGATTGTTGTGCTCCAAAATAGCCG
Organism: Halomonas sp. 3D7M; assembly: GCF_014897885.1. Lineage (NCBI taxonomy): Bacteria > Pseudomonadati > Pseudomonadota > Gammaproteobacteria > Oceanospirillales > Halomonadaceae > Halomonas > Halomonas sp. 3D7M. Next base: position 28,321 of record NZ_JABUZF010000195.1, read on the forward strand.
TAGCGTGAACTCCAAACCTCGAGTGCGCATGGCATGCCTGTGACTGAGCAGCATCGAACTTTCGAATCAAACGCATACGCTATTACCAATCGGCATAAAAACCTTGGCTCACTAGCCCAAAGTGATAGAGTGCCCGCCGATTTGCAGCGCGAATCACTAATAATGGATGTTAAACAGGAGAAACGTAGTGCAGGAAACAGCAAAAAAGGGAAAGTTTTCTTGGTGGAGTAAAATCGCGCTGTGGAAAAAAATTTTGGCGGGGTTGGCACTGGGGATATTAGCCGGTGCGTTACTAGGTGAAACCGCCAGTGTCTTTAAGCCGCTCGGCGATATTTTCATTAATGCCATAATGATGCTGATTGTACCGCTTGTGTTCTCAACGCTAGTAGTCGGTATTACCTCAATGCGTGACCCGCAAAAAATGGGTCGCATTGGTGCGCGTACTATTACCTTGTATTTGGTGACGACGGCCTTTGCGATCAGCATCGGTCTACTGCTTTCCACCTTGTTACAGCCAGGGGTAGGCGTCGATTTAAGCTTCGATACAGAAGTGACTGCAAACGAAGCCCCCTCTCTGATTTCTATTCTGGTTAACTTGGTGCCGCGCAACCCTCTCGATGCTCTGGCTAATGGCAACATTATGCAGATCATTGTATTTGCCATTGGCTTAGGTATTTCGCTAACGCTGATTGGCGAAAAAGGCGAGCCGGTTATGAAGGTTTTCGATAGCTTTGCTGAAGCAATGTACAAGCTCACCGGCATTGTGATGGCCTTTGCACCCTTTGGTGTATTTGGCTTAATCGCCCATGTTTCAGGCCAATACGGCTTAGAAATCCTGCTGCCGCTGGCCAAGCTGATTGGCGTGGTATATCTCGCCTGCATTCTGCATGTGTTGGTAATTTACTCTGGGTTTATTTCACTACTTGGCCGCTTGAACCCTGTGCGCTACCTGAAAGGCAGCTTGGATGCCATTGTGGTGGCGTTCTCCTCTGCCTCGTCTGCTGGCACGCTACCGGTGTCGATTCGCTGCGCGCAAAAAAACCTAGGGATTTCAGAGGGCGTTTCTGGCTTTGTGCTACCCGTGGGCGCGACGATTAACATGGATGGCACAGCGCTTTACCAAGGCGTAGTCGTGCTGTTTATTGCCCAAATGACCGGCACCGATCTAACCATGATGGATTACGGCATGATTGTGGCCACCGGCACGCTGGCCTCAATTGGCACCGCGGGCGTTCCCGGCGCGGGTCTTATAATGCTGTCGATTGTAATGGCACAAATTGGCCTTCCTCTGGAAGCGATTGCGGTGGTTGCCGGTATCGACCGTATTCTGGATATGGCCCGCACCAGCGTAAACGTGGCGGGTGATTTGATGGTCACGACCCTGGTGGGTAAAAGCGAAGGCGAACTAAACGAAGAGGTTTATAACAACAACCGCGCATAGACTTCTTTATGAATGTTACTTTAGCGCTTGCTGCCTTTGTGCAGCGGGCGCTTTTTTCATGGCCTGGCGCTAACCTGCTAGCATGTCGTTAATCTTCCCTAATCATGCGAGCTCTTATGCCCTCTGCGTTTGAACAAACTCTAACGGCCATTGATGCGCTTCACGCCCAAGATCCGCGCCAAACCACCCTTGCCGATGGCACACCCCTGCCCCAGGAACTTGCCTACGCCCAGCGTATGAGCCATTGGTTAGCACAGTTGCAGTCTGCCCCTGCCGAACTACTGCGTTTGGCAGTCCGCGCCCAACATCTCCAGCGCTGGCTTGTGCCGCGCAGCGATTACCCTGAAGGACGCATAGGCTATTTAACCTGGCGCCGCGACCAAGGTGAGCGCGCGGGCGATACCACTGCCCAACTGATGCGTGACGCTGGCTATAGCGCTGCAGACGCCGAACGAACCGCAACGATTATCCGTAAGAAAGGTCTTGGCCGCGATGCCGATGTGCAAGCGCTGGAAGATTGCGCCTGCCTGGTGTTCTTGGAAAATTACTTCGCGGATTTCTCCCGCAAAGTCGAGCACGACCATATGGTGCGTATTGTGCAAAAAACCTGGGGCAAGATGTCCCCCCAAGCACATGCACTTGCTCTGGCACTACCCATGAACGCGACCAGCGCAGCGCTGGTGAAAGAGGCGCTTGGCAGCGCATAAGACGCGCCATCAAGATGCAGAGCCGCGGTAGCTGCGGTAAAGTAGCGTATCCCCTATCCGCTCCCAGCAGTGACGGCTTGATCAACTATGATTGCATCTTTGGATTCTCGTACGGCCCCGTTTAAACGCCTAAGCACTCATTACGTGCGTTTCCTCGACGCCTTGCGCGCCCGTGGCTTCGAAGGCGAGATTGCC
>NZ_JABUZF010000208.1:0-2279 GCF_014897885.1 Halomonas sp. 3D7M
TACGTCGTAGGATGAACGCTTACGTGGCAGAAGGCGTTAGGCAAGCGGGCGCCAATGTTGCTATCAAGCGAGTGCCGGAGTTGGTGCCTGAAAGTATCGCCAGTCGCTCAGGCTACAAGCTTGATCAGCGAGCGCCGGTTGCTGAAGTCGCAGAACTTGCGGATTTCGATGCCATCATCATTGGTACTCCGACTCGCTTTGGCAACATGGCGAGTCAGATAAAGAATTTTCTCGACCAGGCAGGGGGGCTGTGGTTTGAGGATTGTCTAGTGGGCAAAGTCGGTAGTGTCTTTACTTCAACAGGCAGCCAGCATGGCGGTCAGGAATCGACGATTCTTGCTACGCAGGTGGTGTTGATGCATCTGGGTATGGTGATTGTCGGCTTGCCTTATACCTTCAAGGGGCAAATGCGTATGGACGAGATTACCGGCTGCTCACCCTATGGTGCCTCTACGCTGGCTGAAGACGATAAGCAAGGTAGTCGCCAACCAAGCGCCAATGAACTTGACGGAGCACGCTTTCAAGGCAGACACGTTGCAGAAATCGCCACTGCTCTGGTAAACGGCCGGGAGCAAAGAACGCAGGTCGCCTCCTGATGAGCGGTGCTCACTCATCGCCAACGGCTGCGGCCTGGCCCATAGTCGCACTGATCATCGGGGCGGGCGTCATTGCAGCCTGCCAGGTTGGTAAGGCATCGATGGCTCTCAAGGCCGTGCAAGAGGAATTGCAGTTGGGACTCGGTACGGCTGCTTGGTTGATGTCTGCGTTCGCCGTCATCGGTGCCGTCGCTGGAGCACCTATCGGTTTAGCCGTTGATCGCATTGGCGCAAGGCGAATGGCTCTCTGTAGCTTAGTGGTGATGGGGGTAGGCTCTGCGCTAGGAGCGTTTTCAAGCGATGCTAAAATGCTTCTTGCAACACGCGTTTTTGAAGGCCTGGGTTTTCTCGGGCTCACTGTCGCTGCCCCTACACTGATTGCCGCAGCAGCGCCAGCCAGTATTCGCGGTAGAGCGATGGCGCTTTGGGCAGTTTTTATGCCGGTCGGAATGACCGTGGTCTTTCTATCAGCGCCACTGATGAACTGGCTTACATGGCGTGGTTTTTGGCTGTTTAACGCTGGAATCTTAATTGGCTATGCCGCACTTTTGGGGTGGGTAGTGTCAGCGTCGGAGAGTTTTAGAGTGAATCATAACTCGATACTTGGCGATATAAGGGAAGCCATTACTGCCCCCGGGCCTTGGGTGCTTGGGGGGTTATTCGTCATCTTCTCTTGCATCTTCTTCGCTCTTTTTAGTTTTCTGCCGACGTTGCTAGCAGAGCGCCTTGGGGTCAGTGATGAGAGTGCGAGTTTGCTAAGTGCCGCTGCCATCGCGTTAAGTGGTGTTGGTAATGTCGTCGGTGGGCAACTTTTGACTCGCGGGGTGCAGTCCATCTATCTCCTGGCTGCAGGCTTTAGCGCTATGGTGTTCGGTGGTATCGGCGTATTCAGCGCGCCCACACCAGAGTGGGGGATATACGCTTTGTGTGTAGTTTTTGCCTTTTCTAGCGGGTTTGTGCCGGTGGTGATCTTTAAAAGTGCCCCGGATTACGCGCCTCATAGCTCACTGGTTGGCGCCACACTTGGCTTTGCCATGCAAGGTAGCAATATCGGGCTATTGATTGGTCCAGTGGTTGCAGGAGGATTGGCCAGCGCTTTTAGTTGGTCAGCGGTATCGTTGCTGATTAGCGTAAGTGGATTTTTAGCAGTACTTTTACTCATCGCATTTCAAAAGCTACGCGTGCAGCCCGGAAGGAGGGCACTCCAGCTTTAACGAGAAGTTTAGCCGTATGTTAGGAGTGACTCCTGCCCAGTATGTTGCGCGGGTAACGGTGTATCAGGCTCGTCAGTGGCTAGTACACGACATTAGCAGTCGAAGTAAACCACCATCTTGAGATGACGGTGCTCATCAACGATGAGCGTCTCATGGGTATAGGTATGATGCTCGCCCTCTGTATCAAGGAGGCTGCTGATTCCTCGGTTGTAACCTTCCATGCTTGACGCTTCCCACCAGTGCCGGAAGTCTGGCGATAACTGGCAAAGCTCTTCAATTTGCGTTTGCATGACTGGGTCTTCAGGGGCGACAGCTAAGTCACAACGAAACTGTGCCAGCATATTCGACGCATCCTGTTGCCAGTCAGGGAGTCGTCGGCGTAGGTCGGGAGCCGTAAATACCATCCTTAATAGATTGCGCTCAGACGCTTCTCGGCTGCTGAACTGAAGTAGTTCATCAGCCTGCGTAT
>NZ_JABUZF010000208.1:2300-13141 GCF_014897885.1 Halomonas sp. 3D7M
CCAGCCAATAACATCCCAACGCAGGTTCATCACGTAACTAGGGCGAGAAAGGTCATCCATCAGCGACTGGATTCGGGGGGAAGTGCTCTGCTCTTGATACGCTTCTGCAGGCGGTGCTCGGCGGTGCGCTAATAGAAAAAGATGGCAGCACTCGGCGTCATCCAGTTTTAGGGCGCGGGAGATGTTGAGCAGAAAACGTTCGGAGACCTTAATGTCACGGCCCTGCTCAAACCAGGTGTACCACGTCAGGCCTACCCCAGCGAGCGCAGCAACCTCTTCTCGTCTTAAGCCCGGGGTACGCCTTCGCCCGCTAGTGGGAAGCCCGACGTCAGCAGGCGTTAATTTGCGGCGATGCCGCAGCATGAATTCGGTGAGATCACACTGCGTTCGCTCAAGCCGATGATTCGCCATGCTATTACCTCTAGTAATAGGATAATTAGCTATATTGTAACCCCATATTGAGTGTCTGAGAATGCCTGCTTCCTTGATGAAGTCGGAGGCGACATGTCATTCAGCTGTGATGTTCACACCCCTGGTAATACGGACACAGGCGGAAGCCCCTGCAACAAAGCTGGCATTAAAGAGTGGGCGGGGCTTGCGGTATTGGCCCTGCCCACCATGCTGCTTGGGCTCGATGTCACTATTCTCTACCTTGCGCTTCCTGCCTTAGCGGTAGATCTACAGCCTAGCAGTACTCAGGCGCTGTGGATTATGGATGCCTACGGCTTCATGATCGCTGGTTTTCTTATCACGATGGGCACGCTAGGGGATCGGGTTGGCCGACGTCGACTACTAATGATCGGGGCCTTTGCGTTTGCGGTCGCGTCAGTGTTTGCTGCTTATGCGCCTAATGCCGAGTGGCTTATTGTGGCGCGGGCAGTACTGGGTATTGCCGGAGCAACGCTGATGCCTTCTACGCTGGCCTTGATTAGCAATATGTTTTTTGATCTGCGCCAGCGCGCATTGGCGATTGGGATATGGGCGACCATGTTTGCACTGGGGATGGCCTTGGGGCCGGTAGTCGGTGGGTTGCTGTTAGCCCCCTTTTGGTGGGGAGCGGCTTTCCTAATTGCCGTGCCCATCGTCATCGTACTGCTATTAACTGCGCCATTACTGCTGCCGGAGTATCACAATCCGCAGGCAGGCCGTCTGGATATTTTAAGTGTTCTACTGCTGTTGATAGCAATTCTGCCCAGTATCTATGCCATAAAGGCGTTCTCTAAAGCCGGTGTGACGCCACTGGTATTGGCCACACTTGTGTTGGGAATCGTAGGAACACTGCTCTTTGTGCGTCGACAAAAGCAGCTTCTTGATCCTTTGCTTGATCTCAAACTGTTTGCCAGTAAAACCTTCACTGCTGCGCTGGTCATAATGTTGCTAGGGCTGGTGGGTGTGGCGGGAATGATGCTTCTAGTCACTCAATATCTTCAGCTAGTAGCGGGCTACACGCCGCTGATTGCTGGGCTGTGGATGGGGCCGCCAGCGCTGATGATGGTGCTTGCCGGTATTCTTGCTCCTATCTTGGCGCGCCGTATTCGGCCTGCGTTTGTTATTGCTGTCGCGCTGATGCTTGCAAGCATCGGCTGTGCTTTTCTGGCTCAAGTAGACCCGCTCTCTGTTCAGGTACTCCAGGTCGTTTTGGGATTTTCATTAGTGTATCTGGGGTTGGGCACCATCGCTGCGCTGGGCACCGACTTGGTGGTAGGCGCGGCTCCTGCGGAAAAAGCTGGGTCCGCGTCGTCGATGTCCGAGATGGTTCAGGAGTTGGGTGTAGCGCTGGGCGTAGCACTTCTCGGTAGCCTGGGAACCTTGTTGTATCGCGTGCAGATTGCCAGTGCGATTCCTGATGAGGTGCCAGACGATGTCTCCCGTGCCCTTGGAGAAAGTTTGTGGTCCGCAACGTCCGTTGCTGAACGACTTCCCGGCGGGATACTTGAGCAAGCACAGTCAGCGTTTACGCAAGGAATGAATGCTGTGGCCATCGTCAGTGGCATCACTATTTTGGCGCTGGCGTTGTTGTCGGCTGCTAGCCTCCGGCATGTACAGGCAGTTGGTGAGAATGAGCACTAAATTTTGACATGCAACTATTTGGTTGCATAATGTCATTATGACAACTAATCTCAATCTTGTTTTCAAAGCGCTCGCTGATCCCTCGCGGCGCCAGCTGCTGGATAGCCTGTTTGAAAATAATGGGCAGGCCCTCAATGAGCTATGCGAACGACTCTCCATGAGTCGTCAGGGCGTTACCAGACACTTGGCGCTGCTGGAAGAAGCGGGGCTGGTGGTTACGGCGTGGCGGGGGAGAGAAAAGCTGCACTACCTCAATGCCGAGCCAATTCAGCAGATCCACCAACGCTGGGTCAGTAAGTTCACTCACCAGCGGATTGCGGCGGTGGACAGTCTCAAACAGAAGCTTGAGGACCATCACAATGAGTAAGCCCGATTTTGCCTACGTTATTTACATTAACACGACGCCCGAGCAACTGTGGAAAGCGTTGACGGAAGGGGAGTTTACCCGCGAATACTGGGGTGGGCGGCAAATTACGTCGGAGTGGACAGCGGGAGCAACGGTTAAACTCGTCAAGGCCGATGGATCACTGGATTGGCGCGGCGAGGTGCTGGAGTCAGATCCGCCGCACCGTTTGTCCTATACCTTCATTCCTGAAAACGATGACGAGATGCCAGGATACGAGGGCGAAAAAGTTGATCTGACGAGACCTGAAAAACCGTCTCGGGTCACGTTTGAGATTGCCGAGTATATGGGCCAAGTACGCCTAACGCTGATTCACGATCAATTCGAGGAGAGCAGCAAGGTACTGCAAGGCATCAGCGTCGGCTGGCCATTCATTCTTTCCAGCCTCAAAAGCTTGCTGGAAGGCGGCAGCCCTTTGCTAAGGAGTGATACTGATGGCGCGCATTGAACATATTCAATACGTCAATGCCCCTCTTTCACGTGTTTACGAAGTGTTGACTACGGCTCGTGGCCTGGCCGAGGTGTGGACCCAGGATTTAACATTCACTGCCCAACTTGATGCGGTCAATGAATTCCGATTTGGGGATGAGCACCCGACAAAGATGACGATCGTGGAGCTGGTGCCCAATGCTAAGATGACTTGGCAATGTATCGATTCAGACCCGGAGTGGATTGGGACCAGCATAAGTTTCGAGCTAGAACAACGAGGAGGCAAAACGGCCGTCACTCTCAAGCATACCGATTGGCGTGAAGTGACCGAGTTCTACCGTTTCTGCAACTATAACTGGGCGATATTTCTGCTGAGCCTTAAGCAATACTGTGAAGAAGGGGCCGGTATTCATTACCAGACCCGGACGTTTTAGTAGAGCCGCTGTTCAATTGTGACAAGCAAGCACGATCAGCCTTTAGAATAATATTTTCCATATTGTTGTCGATATTTACCTCCCTCACACGACTGCTTGGCATAGGACATAGAACATAGGACGAAGCCATTTCGGCTTTCGGATGAACACACTTATTGATAAAGGAATATTCAGTGAAAACCGATATGATCAAAATGGCACTGGTGCTCGGCCTGCTGAGCTGGATCGGCCCTTTTGCCATTGATATGTATCTGCCTGCTATGCCGGCCATCAGTGAAGACCTGGGGGCGTCAGTGTCGGCCGCTCAATGGACGTTGATGTCGTTCTTCATTGCATTTGGTATCTGTCAGCTTTTTTACGGACCGGCCTCCGATGTGCTCGGCCGCAAGCCACCGCTCTACTTTGGCCTTGGTATCTTCGGTGTCGCCTCGATTGGTTGTGCATTTGCGCCCACCATCGAATGGCTGATTGCTTTGCGCTTTTTGCAAGGTATGGGGGCGGCTGCGGTCATGTCCATTCCGCGCGCGGTGATCCGTGACCGCTACACTGGCACCGAGGCGACGCGCATGATGTCCACCATCATGTTGGTAATCGCCGTTTCACCCATGCTGGCACCCCTGATGGGCACCTCGATCATCGTGCCCTTCGGCTGGCGTGCTGTCTTTCTGGCAGTCGCCATTGCCACGCTGTTGGGCCTGTTTCTGACCGGCTTCGCTTTGAAGGAAACGTTGGCCCCGGCAGACCGCGCACCTTTTCGCTTCAACGCTATGATGAACGCTTTCGGCGTATTGTTCCGGGACTCGGGATATATGGGCCTGACGTTGATTGGTGGTATGGGCATGGCCAGTTTCTTTGCCTTTCTGGCCACCGCCTCGTTTCTCTACACCGGTTACTACGGCCTTACAGCATTCCAGTTCAGCCTTGCGTTCGCACTGAACGCCCTGGGGTTCTTTACCACCAGCCAAATTGCCTCCAATCTCGGTGTCCGTTTCGGCTCCATCACGGTGGTGAAATGGGCGGTGGCCTGTTACGCCGTGTCGGCCTGCCTGATGTTTACGCTGGTGGCGCTGGGATACACCAGTTTCCCGCTGCTGGTGGGAATGCTGATTACAACCTTTGCGTTTCTTGGTCTGGTGATTCCCACGTCCATGGTGTTGTCGCTGGAGGAACACGGCCCCATCGCCGGTACAGCGGCGGCCCTGGGCGGCACCCTGCAAATGATGCTGGGCGCGGTCGCCATCGCTGTGGTCAGTGTGGTGTTCGACGGCACCCCACTGATGCTGACCGCAGCCATCGCACTGTGCTCGCTGGTGGCAGCGGGCCTGTCGCTGTTGACCTTGCGCGGTACGTCACAAGAGGCCGTGGTCTAAGGTTTTTGAAAGATGTCACATTGAACCGCGCCCGAGTGCTGTTACCGATCTGCTCTCAGGTCCCGCTATCCAAGCAAACGAGATCGGCAATATCCCTAGGTTCGTTGTCACGCGGGATGGGCTTAGCCAACGCGCTGAACGTCCGGTATTTCGCTACGCAAATAGTCAGCGAGCGTCATTAAATGAAATTAGCGGATTCAGCTTGGTAGGCGTTATGGAGCAAATTGATGAACGGTGTTGCTTCTGCAAAAGCCGTTGAATCAATGGCCGTGACGGCGATCCCCGGTGTCCATGAGTTCATCACCGCCGCACCGGACAGTTCTCGAAGCCGTTCGGTGGTAATGACCTCATGACGCTGGGGAATCCCAAGGCGATCCAGTTGACGCTGGATGATGCTCATCATGGTGCCCTGTAGTATCTCGGCCTGTGGCCAGATAACCGCCTCGCCGTCCCAAAAGACAAGGTTCCATATCGTTGCTTCGCTCAGGTGCCCGTGGCTGTCAACAAAAGCTGCATCGTCGAAGCCCTGGCGTATGGCTTGATGTAGATAGAAGGTTTTGCCGGATTCACCAACATGTTTTATGGCGGCCAAAGGTCTTTCATGTGCCACCGTACCCAGCCTCAGCGGGCCTGTGGGGCCTTGAGAGGGGGCACCTGTGCGGATGAGCACTGCTAGCTCCCCATCCATACTGGCCGCCGTGAACTCACCATTACGGGAAAAGATGGTGACTGTTAGTGACTGGTCTTTCGGACCCTCATCAATGGCTGTTCTGATGTAGGACAAGAGCTGTTCATCGGGAAACGCTCTGCCAAAAAAGTCTATTGAAGCGTTTCGTAGGCGATCTAAGTGCAGGTCTAGCCCTTTAACCTTGCGGTCTCGTACCTGCATTGCTGTGAAATGCGCAAACCCGGCAAAGGCCAGGGGTATCAGCTCTGAAAGAGTGGCTGGCTGCCCATTGATATGGGCCTGAACATTGCTGACGTTAGCAGACATAACATTGACTCCTGATTGAACTGGCAGTGAGGAGTCACTACCCTAAACCCTTACAGTGCTGTGAGGGTCAAGAGGGGGAAATGAAAATAGGCGAATTAGCAAAACGTACCGACGTGAGCATCCGCATGCTGCGTTACTATGAAGAGGCAGGTTTGCTGAAGCCGAAGCGCAGCGCGAGTGGGTATCGTGATTATGCTCCGGATGAGGTCCGCACTGTTGAGCGGATCAAGCTGCTTGGTTCGGCAGGCATGACCCTTGCGACTATCCAGCAGTTCTTACCCTGTGTGAGAGGCGAGGAGCCTGTCTTCGAACCCTGTGACGAACTACGCAATGTCTTGCACGAACAAATTCGTCTTGCTGACCAGAAAGCGGCGAAACTGGCCCAAAGCCGAGCCATTCTGGAGAGTTTCCTGTGCGATATAGAACGGCGCTAAAGCGGTAGGTAGCGGTAATTTCAAGGGGCATATAATGCTTGAGACACCACGTTTTTACTGAGTGGTCTATCCCAAAGGAGAGCCGGGGAGTTTCACTGCCCCCCGGCTTTCTTGCTATCAGGCTTGGCTCTTTGAGCGTGGCCCAAATGACAGCACAAGCAGTGTTCCCAGGCTGGTAGTGATCAGGGCTAGTAAGGGCCCACCTAAAGCGCCGAGGTAATCCACTAATATACCGCCGCCTATGGCGCCACTGGCGATAGCAACCTGAAAGGCGGCAACTATCAAGCCTCCTGCCGCTTCAACCTGATCCGGCGCAGCACGAACTATCCAGGTTTGAAATCCGATGGGAAAAGCGCCAAAAGCAAACCCCCACAGTGCGATAGATACAGCAGTAACGCTGGCTAAACTACCCGCGAACAGTAACGTAATGGTGATCGCAATAATGAGTGCCCCACCAAACATAATGGCGTTGCGCTCGCTACGTTCAGCGATAAATGCACCGGCGAAATTGCCAAAGAAGCCACCAATACCAAAGCCGAGCAGTACAGCAGAGATTGCACTGACGGATAGTTGCGCCACCTCTTCAAGGAGCGGTCGTATGTAGGTAAATCCGGCAAAATGACCTGAAATCATCAGCACCACGGCTAGTAGCACAACGCGAACCTGCGTGCGTTTGAGCAGATGGAAGAGAGTGCGCAGATTTGGGTTGTCTTTTGGCGGCATGGCGGGAACGGCGAAAAGCTGAGCCACGAGCGTTACCAGACTAAGGCAACCGGCGGCAATAAACGCACTGCGCCACCCCCAGAGACCACCAATATAGGCGCCCAGAGGCGCTGCACAAACGGTAGCGACAGACACACCTGTCAGAACAATAGACATAGCGCGTGCAAACAGGTTATCGGGCACCATGCGCATTGCTAGCGCGGCGGACATCGACCAGAACCCTCCCAAGGCAATTCCCAGCAATACTCGAGCAATAATTAAAATAAAATAGCTACTAGCTGTGGCCGCAAGGGCGTTGGAAATGACGAGTAACAGCGTTAACAAAAGCAGCACAAACCTGCGATCAAAATTGCGCGTCAGGAGTGGGATTGTTAGCGCGGCAAGTGCAGCGACCGCAGCGGTAGCCGTGACCGCCTGGCCCGCGGCGCCAACGGAGATACTGAGATCTGCTGCCATGGCAGTCAGCAAGCTAGCCGGTAAAAACTCAGCAGTCACCAAACCAAACACCCCCAGCGCGAGGCTGACAATACCCATCCAATTGGCTTGGGCAGGTTCAGCGGTGGGTGTGGCTATCAGTAACTGTGGGTTGGCAGAGCAAGTGGTGTCGTTCATTGCAGGCCTACTAAAGTGGTAGTTGAAGCTGCAGTGTAGAGTTAAGGTTTTGGCTTTTCTATGATATAAAAACCTAAAAGCATGACTATTTGTCCAAATAGAGCCCATTGATATGCGCGATACCTTAACTGAAATTCTGCTCGGCCTGCGCCTTGAGGGCGTTGAGTATGGTCGCTGCCTGCTGCGCCCCCCTTGGGCCGTCGCAACCGCAGCCCAGACAGCAGCACATTTTCATTTTGTAGCTCAAGGCGGGTGCTGGTTGCGTACCGAGACAACCGACTGGACATATCTCAACCCTGGAGATGCGGTGCTCTTTCCGCGTGGAGCGTCCCATGTAATGGCCAGCTCGCAAGACGTGCCTGCAGTGGATGAGGCTACGTTGGCGCGTAGGCCGGTCTCTGAGAATATTTATCTGGTGAACAGTGAATCAAAAGAGGGCGACATTGAACCGAATGTACTTTTTTGTGGTGCCATGCACTTCAATCTCGACCCGCTACATCCACTGATCGCGATGATGCCTGACATGATGCGCGCTAGCGATTTGGCTAAACGCGACCCATCGGTACCTGCCTTACTGGAAGCAATGGAGCGAGAAATTAGCCTGGATCGGGTCGGTGCCTGCGGCATACTTGCCCGTTTGGCCGATGTGCTGGCAGCCAGTATTATTCGTGCTTGGATTGAGTGTGCCAGCAGCGACGACTCCAGCGGTTGGATTGCCGCCGTGCGTTGTCCCCAGCTCGGCAAGGTACTGACAGCCATCCACACGCAACCGGAGCGCGATTGGTCCGTTGCTGAGCTAGCCCATGTCATGGGGGCTTCGCGTTCCAGCTTTAACGAGAAGTTCAGCCGTATGTTAGGTGTGACTCCTGCCAAGTATGTGGCGCGGGTAAAGATGTTTCAGGCTCGACAGTGGATAGCGCGGGATAATATGCGCATCGCCGTGGCCGCTAACCGGCTTGGCTATGACTCCGAAGCCTCATTCAGTCGCGCGTTCAAACGGATTATTGGACACCCACCGAGTGAAGCACGTGTAGTAGAGATCGTGTGACGGTGGAACCTTCTCTTCAGTACCTTGTGAGAACCAGAAGGTGCCGATAACTGAGGGAACACTTTCGAGCGCAGTAGCGCAGCGGCATGCTGGAAGCTTTCAAATATTCCGAATATTGCACTGAGCAGGCTCAAGTCATACAAGGGCGCAAGGGCAGGATCGTCGCCGGACGGCTAATGTTTTTTAAATTATCCCCGCCATGTCACAAACCCTGAGGCTATTCCGTCTACCTCTGTAGAGCTTCCCGTGGAAAGGTTCCACACCACTCACTGCAGAGGAATAGAACGATGGAAATACGCCTGAATGCCTATAAAGCCTCCCCAGAAGGCATTGCCGCGATGACGAAGCTAGAGGAGTACGTGCGTCATTGTGGGTTGGAGTTTAGCCTGGCTATGCTGGTTAAAACACGCGCCTCTCAGATCAACGGCTGTGCCTATTGCCTGCATATGCATACCAGTGATGCCCGTGCCGCGGGGGAGAGCGAGGAGCGGCTCTACCTGTTGTCTGCATGGCGCGAGTCCACTCTTTATACACCTCGGGAGAGGGCGGCGTTGGCCTGGACCGAAGCCTTAACACGGCTGCCTGACACTGGTGCTCCAGCTAAGGATTACGAGCAGGGCCTGGAGAGCTTTACTGAGAAGGAGCTTGTGGACCTAACGCTGCTGATTGGTGCGATTAATGTTTGGAACCGGATCAGTGTAGGCTTTCGTTCGGTTCATCCTAATGAGGCGAAAATAGCCCGCTGATCAACGTTCAGGAGTTCGTGTCATGTATTCCTGTTGCATCCAACATTTTAAATTTGGAGTTATCGCTATGAGTATGATGCTGAACACTGCTTACGCCGGCGGGGTAACAACGGCTATCGTCAACCCCACGGAACTTTATGATCCTGCTCCTAACGGATATAGCCACGCGGTGATTGTCAGCGGCGGCAGCCGGGTCGCCTACATTGCCGGTCAGGGGGGCGAAAATGCCCAGGGAATACTGTCAGCGTCATTTACTGACCAAGTGGCCCAGGCCTATCGCAATCTTAGGATTGTGTTAGACGAGTTGAATGCGAGCCCGCAGCAGGTCACTCGTATTAACACCTATGTCGTCAATTATGATCCTTCCATGTTGGAGGTAATGACCCACTATGTGAAGGAGACCTTTGGCGACTCACTGCCAGCGCAGACGCTTGTTCCAGTGCCGCGGTTAGCGCTGGATGGCATGCTGTTTGAAGTGGACGCGACTGCCGTTCTTGACTAGCGGGAGCGAGGATCCATGGCTGAACAGCCTGCGTGCCAGTTTAATCACTGGCGCCGTTATTTGACCGGTATCGCCTATCGCATGCTTGGGTCAGTGAGCGAAGCGGAAGATGTCGTACAGGATGCTTACCTACGTTGGCACGCTGTTGACCACCATTCGGTATCAGATGTGCGGGCTTATTTGACGACTGTCACTAGTCGGCTTTGTCTTGATCGTCTTAGAACCGCACACCGGCAACGGGAGGTTTATGTTGGTCCCTGGTTACCAGAGCCTTTAGTGGAAGCGCTGGATGCCCCAGAAGACCCCGAGGCGTTGGCCAGTGATGTGTCTTTCGCTTTGATGCTGGCGCTAGAGCGGCTATCGCCTCTGGAACGGGCTGCGTTCCTACTGCACGATGTCTTCGGGCTGGGTTTTAATCAGGTAGCCGTCAGTTTGGGGCGCAGTGAAGCAAGCTGTCGGCAACTCGCCAGCCGGGCTCGGAAAAGAGTGCAGGCCGCTGGTCCGCGTTATCAGGTTAACGCTGGTGAGCATGGCCAACTGACCGAGCAATTTTTTGAGGCAGCTCGTAGTGGCGATGTTGCAGCACTGCAGGCTTTGCTGAGTGAAGGGGCCACTCTGCATACTGATGGTGGGGGCCAGCGGATTGCTGCGCGACGTCTGATTATCGGAGTCGAGAAAATCAGTCGGTTCTTTGCAGGCTTGGCGCGTAAGTCGACGCGATCCCATCCTCGTTGGGTTAATCCTGTGATCGTCAACGGGCTACCAGGGTGGTTAACTATCGAACAAGATGGGCTGCCTCAGGTCATGATGCTGGACATCGTGGATAGTCGTATCCAGGCGCTCTATGTTGTTCGTAACCCGGATAAATTACGCCACCTAGTGGATTATTTTCCGGAGCCGTTTGCTGGGCGTGACGTATGTGCCGACAGTCCTCCTCAATAATAATACGCTGTCCAATAGCGCTGGTGACTAGGCGGGTTGTGTTGCTGCCCTAGCGCCTCTGAGCTGAATGACGTCGGCTCTGGGCGGCGCGCCAAACATGCGGCTATATTCGCGGCTAAAGTGGGAGGGGCTTT
>NZ_JABUZF010000208.1:13186-33269 GCF_014897885.1 Halomonas sp. 3D7M
GGCCGCTTCCAGCCCTTCTGCCAGCATCAGTCGTCGGGCTTCGTGTAGGCGTAGTTTCTTCTGGTACTGCAGGGGCGACATGCGTGTGACTTGTCGGAAGCTATGGTAAAGCGTCGATTCACTCATGTTGGCGGCGGCTGCCAGCTCACTGATCTTGAACGGTTGCGTGTAGCTTTCTTTAAGGGCGTAGATGACCTTTGCAATCCGGTTGGCTTGGGAGTCAGAGGCGGCGAATCGACGCATGTGAGGCCCCATTGCACCCATGAGTGCCCGGTAGATTAGCTCGCGCCTAGCTAGGGGCGAAAGTACCTGAATATCTTCCGGTGAGTCGAGCAGGCTTAACAGTCGATAGAGCGCACCCAGCATAGCTGTATCCATGGGAGCCGATTTTAATCCGCAGTCTGTCTCGGGGCAGATAGTATCATTTCCCGCGGGCGGAGCTTTGTCACCCAGTTCCAGTATCAGTCCTGCTACCTCCTGAGGGTCTACCGAAACTTTTACTGCTAGGTAGGGGGTTTCCGGAGTGGCATGGTCAATTCTGCCTACCACCGGTAGGTGAATGGCGCTTCCCATGTAGCTAGGTCCGGTGTAGACGATCTCCTTGTCACCCAATAGCACCGTCTTGCTGCCCTGAATGACAAAGCATAGGCACGGCTCATATACGGCGCAGTGAAAGGTGGTGGGGGTGTCAGCACGTATCAGTTGCACCTCGGGAATCGCCGTATTCTGAAGCTCCTCCAAGGGCGTCCAGCGACGGACAATTTTGCTTAATTGCTGCGGCAGGCTGTCACTGAAATAGGTGGTCTGCTCAGGCACGGTATCGGTCAATGGCTCTCCTCCCTAACAGCCTGCAGTATATGCCTTCGCTGCGCGCATAGGAGGCTTTTTCAGTTTTTTTGCAGGATCGGGCAAGCACTGGGTAGAAACCGACAATCCGTGCCGCGTGTC
The DNA here is from genome assembly GCF_014897885.1 of Halomonas sp. 3D7M. Lineage (NCBI taxonomy): Bacteria > Pseudomonadati > Pseudomonadota > Gammaproteobacteria > Oceanospirillales > Halomonadaceae > Halomonas > Halomonas sp. 3D7M. The sequence goes on from NZ_JABUZF010000208.1 coordinate 14,135, forward strand.
AGAAAACGGTCATTATGCTAAAAAACCGAAACAGCGCGATGATCCAAATACCTCGCCAAGTGAAGCTTGTCACTCCTCACGACAGAAATAGGCAATCTTACCGCAGGAACCCGATACCTCCATTGTCCTTAAAGACCCTACCGTAGAGAGCTTCTGATTAGGAGCTAGCAACCCCCCTGTCAGCCTCCTTGATAAAAAATCGACCGTTGACCTATTGACCTCAACTTAACTTGAGGTTGCAAAGTGGATGTCGAATCTGACGCTACCCAACCGACTAGTTAAAAGCTAACCACCAATGCGGTACGCAATTATATAACCAACGCTGATATCGGTTTCCGATAGTCACTGGAGCAAGTAATCATGGGAAGTTTGGATCAAAGTGCTCGCTCAACGAGTTGCCGGGGAATCATCCCGCTGCTACTGGTAATGGCTTTACTTACCGGCTGCGAGGCCAAGAGCGAGGAGGCGGCAGCTTCGCCACCACCGCCGCCAGAAGTAGAGGTGGTGAGTATGGTTTCCCAACCGGTAGTGTTGAGTGAGATCTTCACAGGACGAGTAGAAGCCGCAGAAACGGTGGAACTAAGACCTCGCGTCAGCGGCTATATCCAGGAGGTGGCGTTCGAAGAGGGAGAGCTTGTGGAGCAGGGGGATCTACTGTTCCTGATTGATCCGCGCCCATACCAAGCCCGTGTTAGTGCCGCCCAGGCGGATCTAGCCCAGGCCAGGAGCCAGCAGGCTCAAGCGGGCAGTGAAGCTGAGCGTGCTCGGGTCTTACTGGGGCGTCAGGCGATTTCACAGGAGGTACACGACCAGCGTCAATCGGCCCTGAGCACTTCTCGTGCCATGGTCGATGCCGCTGAGGCAGCGCTGCAGACCGCCGAGCTTAACCTTGAGTACACCCGCATTACAGCGCCGGTCAGTGGTCGTGCCGGTCGGGCAATGGTGACCCGAGGCAATTTGGCTAACGCTGACCAAAGCCTGTTGACGACTCTCGTTACCATCGACCCGATTCATGTCTACTTCGAAGCGGACGAACAGGCCGCTTTTGCCAGCCAAGCCCTGCTATCCGATGAAGAGAGCAGCCTGAAGATTGAGTTGGGCGGCGACCCACAGCGTCAATACAGTGGCACGCTGGACTTTATTGATAACCGTTTAAATCCCAGCACGGGAACACTGCAGTTCCGTGCTCGGTTGGCCAACCCTGATGGCCGTATCCGGCCGGGAGAGTTTGCCCGGGTTGAAATGCCGATAGCGAGTTTGGAACAGGCGCTGCTGGTGGAACGTAAGGCAATTTTGACCGACCAAGATCGTCGCTATGTCTATGTCGTGGCTGGTGACAATCGGGCAGAGCGTCGCCAAGTAGCTACCGGTCGTCAGATGGGGGAGCAGATGGTGATCACCGAAGGACTTAGCCCCGGTGATCGAATCATCGTCAACGGTGTGCAAAAAGTGTTCTTCCCTGGAATGGAAGTGAGCCCGCAAAGCGCCGTTGCCGCCTCGACTGTCGATGCCCCACCCACCACCCTTGCTGCCAGGGAAGAGTAAACCGCCATGAATTTCTCCCGTTTCTTTGTCGACCGACCGATCTTTGCGGCGGTGCTGTCGATTATCATCCTGGCGATCGGGCTGATCTCCATCCCCAATCTGCCGATCAGCGAGTACCCGGATGTGGTGCCACCCTCGGTGGTGGTGCGTACGGTCTATCCGGGTGCCAACCCGAAGGAGATCGCCGAGACGGTGGCGACGCCTTTGGAGGAAGCCATCAATGGTGTCGAGGACTTGATGTACTTCAAGTCCGTCGCAGGCTCTGATGGCGTACTGCAGATGACCGTCACCTTTCGCCCTGGTACTGATGCGGAGGAGGCGGCCGTCAGGGTACAGAACCGGGTAAGTCAAGCCGAGGCGCGTTTGCCGGAAGCCGTGCGCCGCCAGGGCGTGACCACCCAGAAGCAGTCGCCCACTTTCCTGATGGTCGTTCACCTGACCTCGCCCGGGGGCGAATACGACACCCTCTATCTGCGTAACTATGTGCGGCTGCATGTCAGAGACCGCCTTGCCCGGCTCGAAGGGGTAGGGGACGCCCAGATATTTGGTGGTGGTGACTACGCCATGCGTGCCTGGCTCGATCCCGAGCGGGTGGCGGCGCGTGGTCTCACCGCCAGTGATGTAGTGGCTGCCATGCGCGAGCAAAATGTCCAGGTATCCGCCGGGCAGTTGGGCGCTGAACCCATCGGAGAGAGTGATTTTCTGACCCTAATCAACGCCCGTGGGCGCTTGGAGACGGCGGAGGAGTTTGGCGACATCGTGCTGAAACGCGGTGACAGTGGCGACATTCTAAGGTTGTCGGATGTGGCCCGGCTGGAGATGGGCGCTGGAGACTATACTCTGCGTTCGCAGCTTGATGGCAATGACGCGGTCGCCATTGGTATTTTCCAGGCACCGGGTGCCAATGCGCTAGCTATCCGCGAGCAGGTGGTGGCCACCATGGATGAGTTAGCCACGCAGTTCCCTACCGGCGTTGAGTATGAGGCGGTCTACGACACCACTATCTTTGTTAGCGATTCGATCAAGGCAGTCGTCAAAACCCTGCTGGAAGCCGTGCTGCTGGTAGTACTGGTCGTTACTCTTTTTTTGCAAACCTGGCGCGCCTCAATCATTCCGCTGTTGGCGGTGCCAGTATCGGTGATCGGTACCTTCGGGGCGCTCTATCTGCTGGGATACTCGATCAACACGCTGACCCTATTCGGGCTGGTGTTGGCCATCGGCATTGTGGTCGATGACGCCATCGTGGTGGTGGAGAACGTCGAGCGTAACATCGGCGAAGGGCTCAATCCCCAGGCCGCGGCTCACCAGGCGATGAAGGAGGTCTCTGGACCGATCGTTGCTATTGGCTTGGTGCTGTGTGCGGTGTTTATACCCATGGCCTTTCTTTCCGGGGTGACCGGGCAGTTTTACCGCCAGTTTGCGGTAACGATAGCCATCTCTACTGTTATCTCCACGATTAACTCTTTAACCCTGTCGCCCGCTTTGGCGGCGATGCTGCTCAAACCCCACGATGCGCCTAAGGATCGACTCACCCGGCTAATCGATTGGCTATTCGGCTGGATTTTTCGGCCCTTCAATCGCTTCTTCAACGCCAGCGCAGAAAAGTACCAGGGCGGCGTGGCGCGCTCCCTAAAACGGAGGGGGGCGGTATTTATGGTTTACGCTCTATTACTCACCGGAACCGGGTTGATGTTCAAGGTGGTGCCTCCCGGCTTTATTCCGGTGCAGGACAAGCTGTACCTGATTGCCGGCGTTATTTTGCCAGAGGGGGCATCCCTGGAGAGAACCGACCAGATGCTTCAAGAGGTGGTAGATATTGCCATGGAGACCGACGGTGTTGAGCACGCCATTGCCTTTCCTGGTCTCAATGCGCTGCAGTTCACGAACACTTCCAACACAGGGGTAGTGTTTCTCACTCTTAGCCCCTTTGGCGAGCGTAGTCTCACCGCCGCAGAGATAAACGCCAGGATTAATCAGGGCATAGGTGGCCTGAAAGAAGGCTTTGCGTTTGCGTTTATGCCGCCCCCAATTCTTGGTCTTGGCAATGGGTCGGGCTACCAGATGTTCATCGAGGATCGCGGTAATCTGGGTTACGGAGCGCTGCAGGGAGCGGTTAATCAGCTCCAGGGCGCTATCGCCCAAACGCCAGGGATGGGGTTCCCGATTAGCAGCTATCAATCTAATGTGCCGCAGTTAGATGCAGAGGTCGATCGGCTGAGGGCTAAAGCCCAGGGAGTGCCACTAACCGAGCTCTTCGACACTCTGCAGATCTATCTTGGTTCGACCTATGTGAATGACTTCAATCGCTTTGGCCGCACTTGGCAGGTAATTGCCCAAGCGGACGCTCCTTACCGGACCAGCGTGGAAGACATTGCTCGCCTGCGTACCCGCAATGACCAGGGCGAAATGGTGCCTATTGGCACCATGGTAAACATCAAGCAAACCTTCGGGCCAGACCCGGTGTTGCGCTACAACGGCTATCCGGCGGCGGACTTAGCCGGGGAGGCTGATCCTAGGTTGCTCTCTTCTGCCCAGGCAATGGATGCGATCAACGCCTTGGCAATGGAGGTGCTGCCACCGGGCATGGCGTTCGAATGGACCGACCTGAGCTACCAGCAGTCCACCCAGGGGAGCGCTGCGCTGGTGGTCTTTCCACTGTCGATACTGTTGGTGTTTTTGGTGCTGGCGGCTCTCTACGAAAGCTGGACATTGCCTTTAGCGGTGATCCTGATTGTACCCATGTGCATGCTCTCGGCGCTCATCGGCGTCTGGTTTGGTGATGGCGACAACAATATTTTCGTACAGGTAGGGTTGGTGGTGCTAATTGGCTTGGCGTGTAAGAACGCTATTCTGATTGTGGAGTTCGCCCGCGAGCTGGAACTGCAGGGCAAAAGCGTGGTGGACGCGGCCCTAGAAGCCTGCCGACTGCGACTGCGCCCTATTATTATGACCTCGATCACGTTCACCGCCGCTGTTCTACCGTTGGTCATTGCCACCGGGGCGGGCGCCGAGGTGCGGGCAGCGCTGGGTACGGCGGTATTTGCCGGCATGGTCGGGGTCACCCTGTTTGGGCTTTTCCTCACTCCGGTATTCTATGTGGCGCTGCGTAAGCTCTCTGGCTCTCGCCCGCTTGTCAGCCATCACCTCTCTACTTTGACCGCTGAATAATGATGCCAGCCAAGAAGGGATGCTAGAAGGAGGGCCTTGCTAACGTACTTATGCGAATTCTGACCAAGAGGGTTTAGTGCAGTAGAGTAATCCAACACACCACTTTTGCTCGGCAAAAGTGGCGTATTGGACACGCTTAGCGAGATGATGCCGTGACCTTTACTTTGCTAGTGGGCGTCATGTTTGTGTTGTCGGTACAGCCACCACACATCGAAGCCAAATGAGTAGCTGAGTGAGACTAACGCGCTCAGAGCAAGCAGGCCTGCAGCGAAAGGAGAAGTGAGTGGCGTTAACGCTAGCAGCAATGCAACAACCTGCCACACGCACACTGCTTTACGCCGAAAACTTTCGAATAACGGTGCTTTTAGCCACGCAAATGGCCAGCTAGCGGCGATAAATAAATAACGCATGCCGCCAATCAGTAGTACCCAAGCGCCTAGATGTTCGCTCTGCAATAAGCCAATGCAGAGTATCAGGATTAATACTGCATCCAGCTCCATATCAAAGCGCGCGCCAAACGTGGTGTGGGTTTTAGTGCGCCTGGAAATCCAGCCATCCACACCGTCCAGTAATAGCGCGATGACGGCCACCGCTAGCCATAGCCAAATTGCGTTAGTAAAGGCATTCGCTGCCAGTGCCCCTGCCACGATGGCGACGAGTACGCCGCGCCCAAGCGTTACCCGGTTTGCCCAACCGAGCGGGCCATGGGGCCAAAAACTTACCACCAGTACGCCCATCACGACGTAGAAGCCAGCTGCCAACCACCAGTTTGCAGCGCTGGCGACTAATCCCGGCAGCATCGATCCTAAGCCTGCGAGTAATAGGCTGGCCAGGGCTATCTCCGCCAAGGTGTAAATACGCTTGGGCAAAGAGACACTGGAGGTGTTGGAAAGAGAGGGCATGCTTACTCGCAAAGCGGCTGACTGGCCCGCGGTTGAATTAAAGTGTGCAAACTATTTCTTATGTACCATTCTTGTATAAGAAGGTAAGGTTGTCCATGATGTGAATATAGTTGTTTCAAATCATCTTCGCGCTGACAGGGGTTAAGCAGCCAGGGCTTAAGCAGCCGCTTCGCTTTCTAGGCTACGCTGTATGGAGGGATGAAGCGCTTAAACCATAAGGAAATGTCATGTTGCCGCCTGATACCGCTACGGCTTTTTGGGTGACCCACCCTACCCATGGTGAGCTCAAGCAGGAGCCACTAGCATCACCCGACGACAATGAGGTACGGGTTCGTGCCCTTTATAGTGGCGTAAGCCGTGGCACTGAGTCGCTGGTGTTTAACGCACGGGTGCCGCAAAGTGAATATTTGCGCATGCGCGCTCCCTTCCAAGCGGGTGAGTTTCCTACGCCCGTGAAATACGGCTACTGCAACGTTGGTTATGTGGAGCAGGGGCCAGATCATTTATTGAATAAAACCGTTTTTTGCCTTTTTCCGCACCAGGACTACTACGTCGTGCCTGTCGACGCTGTTTTAGCGCTTCCCGATGACGTACCTGCTCACCGTGCCGTGCTAACCGCCAACATGGAAACTGCCATTAACGGCGTGTGGGATGCTAACCCCATGCTTGGCGAGCGCGTGTGTGTGGTGGGCGCTGGCGTTGTCGGTGCACTGGTGGCGTATCTGTGTGCGCAAATTCCAGGTGTAGAAGTGTGCCTGGTCGACATTAATCCCGAGCGAGAAGCGTTGGCAACGCATTTGGGGATTCCCTTCTGTACACCAGGACAGGCACCCAGCGACCAAGATTGCGTGATCCATGCTAGTGGTCAGCCGGATGGACTGAAGCTGGCCATGAGCTTGCTGGGCAACGAAGGCCGGGTGATTGAAATGAGCTGGTTTGGCGAAGGCGATGTGTCGCTACCACTCGGTGGTGCTTTTCACTCCCAGCGTTTAACGCTTCGCGCCAGCCAGGTTGGACAACTGCCTGCCAAGTTGCAGCCGCGTTGGAATTATCGCCGCCGTTTAGCGCTCGCTTTACGCTTACTCACCGACCCGCGATTAGATGCGCTGATCAGCGGTGAGAGCGACTTTGCCGATTTTCCAACGCTGGCGCCTGCTCTGTTTGGGCCTGATAGCACAGCGCTTTGCCATCGAATTCGTTATCCATTGCCCGCTTAGGCGATGTGGCTTATTTAACACGACAGGAGTGTCTATGTACCGTTTATGCGTTCGTGACCATTTCATGATTGCCCACAGTTTTAATGGGGAAATATTCGGCCCTGCCCAACGCACCCACGGTGCCACCTATGTCGTGGACGTGGTATTTCAGCGCCCTGAACTTGACCAGGATGGTCTAGTGATTGATATCGGTTTGGCCAGTGAAACGGTTAAAGAGGTGCTGGCGGATTACAACTATCGCAACCTTGATGAGGTAAGCGAGTTTAGCGGTAAAAACACCACCACGGAATTTATGGCCAAGGTGATTTTTGACCAGTTGGCGGCTGCCATCAAAGCAGGAAGAATGGGCGCCACCGCTCAGGGGCTGACGCATATGGAGATCAAACTGCATGAATCTCATGTGGCGTGGGCAAGTTATGAAGGAGCGCTATGAGTCAGCCATTGACCTTGATAGTGGCTGGCGATCCAGACCAGCGTACCGGCGGGTATATTTACGACGCCCATATTGTCGCTGCGCTGCGCAAGCGTGGGCTGGCTATCAATGTGGTGGGGTTGGCAGGGCGTTTTCCTGATGCCGATGATGAGGCGGCTCAAGCGCTAGCCAGTGCGCTTTCTGTATTACAGGATCGTTCGCGAGTGATTATTGACGGCCTAGCCATGGGAGCATTGCCCGATGTGGTAGCTGACCATGCTGAGCGCCTTGATATCACTGCGTTACTGCATCATCCGTTAGGTGATGAGCAGGGCTTGAGTGAGCTGGATCAGCAGCGTTTTCACCGTTGCGAACTGCTCGGGCTGGCGCATGTGAATAGAGTGATTGTGACCAGTCGCTTTACTGAACGCCGTGTAACAGCACTGGCGGAGCAATACGCGCTGCCATTTGGTGCCCCTATCAGCGTGGTGGAACCTGGCGTTGAACGTGCTCCGGTCAGCCCCGCGGCGCAACCCAACGAACCTATCCGCCTGCTATGCGTGGCAACGCTGACCCCGCGTAAAGGACAGGATATTTTGGTTCAAGCCTTGGCGGATGTTGAGCGTGGTCACTGGCGATGTGATTGCTTTGGCGGTGCTCGTGATGCTGCGTTTACGGAGCGCGTTCAAACACTGATCGACAACCATCAGCTTGGTGATTGGATAACGCTTCACGGCGAATGTGATGCTGCGACCCTGGAAGCCGCTTATCAAAATGCCCATGCACTGGTGTTACCTTCTTGGTACGAAGGCTACGGCATGGTGGTAACTGAAACGCTAGCCCATGGCTTGCCGGTTATTACCACCACCGGCGGAGCACTGCGGGATACCTTACCTAAAGGGGCTGGCATCAGCGTAGCACCGGGGGATGTTGAGGCGCTGTCGAGGGCGCTGGCGGCTTTCTGCCAGGATGAGGCACTACGCACTGAGCTACGCGCAGGCGCCGCCGCTGCACGTGACCGCTTGGGCGACTGGCAGACTGCAGGAAAAGCGTTTTCCCAGGCGTTGCAGCAATCTTCGACATTGTTGCCAGGAAGCCAATTTAGCGCGGATTGGCTGTCGCTGCGTGAAAGCGTCGATGCCAGTTCGCGCAGCCAAGCGTTGGTCGAGGCGTTAGCGAGCTGGTTATCAGAAGATAAGTGGAGAGCAGAAGCTTGCTCGCCAATCACACTAGCGGATTTAGGCTGTGGACGCGGCAGCAATAGCCAGTTTCTTGCACCTCGCTTGCAGCATGCCCAGCGCTGGATGCTGATTGATCATGACCCGGCCTTACTGAATGAAGCCTACTCGCGAACCAGCCAATTGAACACCGGTAAAGGTGAGCCACTGCAGGTCGAAACCCACTGCGTCTCCCTTAAACAGCTGGATCACCCAGCTCTTACGCACTGTGACGTAGTGACGGCATCTGCGCTGATTGATCTGGTGTCTCAAGAGTGGATCGATGCCTTGGCTGCACAGTGTGCTAAACATCGCCAAGCGCTGCTTATCACTCTAAGCATTACCGGCGAATGGTACTTTACCAATGCCCAGCAGCAACCTCTGAACGACCTTGACGATCGCTGGGTCTGTGAGCTGTTCAACGCACACCAGAGCCGGGATAAGGGCCTAGGCGGTGCATTAGGCGGCGCTGCTCACAGTGCGCTAGCTAAAGCGATGGCTGGCCACGGTTATCGTGTTAACGAGGCTGAAACACCATGGCGCTTGGCGGCGGGCAAGCCAGCGCAGTACCCCTTAATGTGCGCGTTGATTGAAGGATGGGCGAGCGCTGCTAACGAACAGGCTCCTGAGGCGGCGTTACGGATTGCTCTTTGGCGTGATCAGCGCCTGGGTCAGGTAGCCAAAGGCGAGATCGGTATTTGGGTAGGCCACCGCGACTTGCTGGCGCTGCCAGCGGATGAGGGCTAACCCCATGCGACGCTGGCGCTGGCTGAGAACCCCGTGGGTGCAAAAAGGGCTAGTGAGCTTAGGGCTGCTGGCCGCTGTTGCCCTGTGGGTAGAGCCAGACGCGGTGATGGCCGAAGTGCAGCGTTTTGCGCCGGCTTGGATGGCTCTGGCGCTGTTGATCAGTGTGCTGCAAGTGATGCTGAGCGCGTGGCGCTGGCAGTTGACAGCAGGCTTAATCGACGTGCCGCTGCGCTACCGTTATGCACTGCGGGAGTACTACTTAGCGTTGTTGGTTAACCAGTTGTTGCCTGGCGGCGTGTTGGGTGATGCGGGTCGTGCCCATCGCCATGCCCGTCAGTCTTCTTCGAAGGGAAGTGCTTGGCGTGCGGTGGTGATTGAGCGTGCCTCTGGGCAGCTGGCGATTGCACTTTACACACTAATCGCCTTGTTCACGTCACCACTCTGGCTAACAGCGCTGGGCTTCAGTGGCTTGATGGTAGTGGCGGGCGTAGCGGTTATCGTGATGGTGGCCGGTGTGACGCTGATGGTCTGGCTGCGGCGCTCGGCGGTAACGCTACCCGCTTGGTGCGCTGCATTAGGGCAGGATATGCGTCGCGGGCTACTGCAGCGCGACGTATGGCCACGGCAACTGATCTCTTCTCTTGCTATCGTGCTTAGCTATGGCTTGGTAATGGTCTGCGCGGCTCGGGCAATCGGCATAGAGCTGGCGACCTTAGATATTTTGGCGTTGGCTCCAGTGTTGCTGCTTGCCATGCTGGTACCCCTTTCGATTGCCGGGTGGGGGGTGCGAGAAGGCGCCGCCGCAGGCATTTGGATGTTTGTTGGCTTGCCTTCGGCGCAAGGTGTGGCGATATCATTGGCTTATGGTGTGTTAGTGCTGATGGGTAGCCTGCCAGGCATTTGGGCAGCGCTGGCTTCACGGACACATGCGACGCCATCCAGTTCTCCGCCGTCCGGTTCTCCGTCAGGCAGTGCGTCCGCTCAGCACTACGTCGAACAGCGTGTCGTCCCCGCAGCGGAAAGAGCGCATCGTCGGGCGCAACGCATTCTCAAGGGTATCGATGGGCGTCATCTGCAGCCCAGGTCGGCCGGAACCGATCAGCAGCGGCGCAACCAGCAAATGCAAGCGGTCAACCGCGTTCGCTTCAATGAACTGCGAAACAGTGACGCCGCCGCCTTCTACCAATACCCGCGTAAGACCACGATCTGCCAGCAGGGCAATAACGTCGGTGGGACGGAACTGACCGTTGGTATCCAACGGCAGCACGCAGTGTTCGGCGGCCGTTGGCGCCACCGTTACCTCTGGCCCGGTGAGATGCAGCGTGGGGGCGGTAGACGAGGTGAACAGCGCCAAATCAACGGGCACACGTCCTCGTGGGTCAATCACCACTCGGGTGGGGTGTTTGCCCGCCACATGGCGCACGGTGAGTTGAGGATTATCAGCACTCGCCGTACCTGCGCCAATCACTACGGCATCTGCCAGCGCTCGCAGCCGGTGCAGATGCACCAAGCTTTCAACGCCATTGATGTAGTGGGAATGACCGCTTTCCGTAGCGATGCGCCCATCCAGGCTTTGCCCCAGTTGGGCAACCACCCAGCTCGAATGACGCACCAGTGGCAGCAAACACGTCAACAGCTCCTGAGCGGCGCTTGTGACTGCGTGGGGAGAGTGCCAACCGCCATGGGTATCAAGCGTCATAGTGGCGTCACTTTTGATGCCCTGTTGAGTGTCCAGCAACCATGCCCACGCTTGGTCGGTATCGATCGTCACTTCATTGGTGCCAGGCATGGTATCTCCACTCAAAAAACAGCAACTCATCATGCGGGGCCATGTTGCCCGACGCAAGCAAACGTTGTCCGCCCCAACCGGCAACTTGGAGGCCTACATGTATCACATTGAACGCGCTATTTTCGATATTCGCCGTGGATTGCCCGTGGTAATTAATACCGGAGAGCAACGTCTGTTGGTACAGGCTCTTGAAGGCAGTGTGTCGGTCGATTCACTGGCGAAACTCTCCGGCTCTCGGCCAGCGCTGGTATTAACGCGTCATCGCTTGCAGGCAATGGGCATGTCGCTTAAGGCGGATGCGGCCTGCTTACCGCTCACCGAGCAAATCAGTGAGCGTGATTTGCATCACCTTGCTGTGTCCAATGAAGCGTCGAAGGCTCATTCGCTTTTAAGCGGCCTGAAGCCTGCTGGCGTGGGAGAGAGAGGCGCTGTGGCACTTATGCGTCGTGCGCTATTGATACCGGCGGCGCTGTGCGCAGAGGTCAGTGCGACATCAGCCGAGAATATTGCTCAGCAGTTAGCAAAAGGCGAGCTGTTAGAAGTGAATGCCCGCGATGCAGAGACGTGTTTAGCCGGTGCCCCGGGGATGCTAAAGCGTGTCAGTGAAGCACGTATTCCCCTTGAAGATGCGCCTGAAAGCCGCTTCGTACTGTTTCGTGAACCTGATGGTCTGCGAGAGCATGTGGCCGTGGTGATTGGCGATTTGGCTACTATCCCTGGGGCGGTTCCTTTGCGTATGCACTCGGCTTGTCTCACCGGTGATCTGTTCGGCAGTCTGCGGTGTGACTGTGGCGAGCAGTTACGTAATGCGGTGGCCGATATTCAAGCGATGGGTGGCGGCGTACTGCTTTATTTAGCACAAGAGGGACGGGGAATTGGTTTAGCCAATAAGCTGCGCGCCTACACCTTGCAAGATGGCGGTTTAGACACCGTCGATGCCGACCAAGTGCTAGGGTTTGGCGACGACGAGCGGCAGTACGCCGTCGCGGTGGATATGCTCAATGCGCTAGAGATCGATAAAGTTCAGCTGTTGACCAACAACCCGCTAAAAATGGCAGCGCTGCGTGAAGGGGGTATTGAAGTCGTCTCACGTCAGGCGCTCTACGGTAGTGTGACGGATCACAATCACCGCTACCTAAGCGCCAAAGCCAACCGGGCAGGGCATTTTTTAGACGAAGTGCTTGAAGGTCGTGGGCGTTAATCTGGCGTTTTACCAGTGATAAGCGGTGGCAGGCGGGCGGTTTCGGCCACCACCTGCGCCAACTGAGTGGCGTAGTGCCTGACTAACCGTTCACCCAATGCTTGATGAGCACCCGTTGCATCACCGGCAACGCCGAACCTACTCAGGTCCTCGGCAAGCCAGGCAAACGCGGCGCTACCCTCTGGACTGACCAGGGCGTCACCTTTAGGCATTGCCGGTGGGGTAGGTTGGTAGCTGTCGAGCTGCACAAGCTCAGGCGCTAAATGCAGCATGATGGCGGTTTCCAATAATCCGCCATGCAATCCATAGCGCAGCTCATCGGCATTGATAGCACCTTCCAACGGCGGTAGCCGCGTATAGGTGGCTTTCACCACGCGCATTTCAAACTGCTTGCGTAGGGTCAGCGCGGCAAGATCCATCACGGCTTTATTGCCACCGTGGCTATTAATCAGCACCAGCTTTTTTATCCCTGCCTGGGCAATGCTTTCGCCGTAAGCCTCTAATGTCGCGATGGCGAGTGGAGCGGGCAGGCTAAGCGTTCCAGCAAAGCTGGCGTGTTCGTCGCTCGCACCGACGGCAATTGCTGGCAGACACAGCACGTCGAGTGCTGGGTCAATCATGTCTAACATGGCGGCTTGTAACCCTTCACCAATGATCAGATCGGTGCCCAGCGGTAGGTGAGTGCCGTGTTGCTCAATGGCCCCCAAGGTGATCACTGCGACTGGATCACCTTCGGCAATCGAGGCGAGCTGGGGAGCGGTGAGGGTTTGCCAGTGATAAATCATGCAGATTCTCTTGTTTTGAAAGCTATGTTTTAAAAGCCGTGTTTTAAAATCGTTTTTTGAAGAGTTATGCGGCTTCGTTTAACAGCGGATGGTCGGCGCGGCAGGCGTAGAGATCCCCAGAGGCTAAGCCGTCAACGCCATCGTTAAGCCATTGGGTAATGGTTTCAGGGGATTGCCAGGTTGCCCAGCGGAAGTGGCGCTGCTCACCGGCAATTGCATTGAAACGGTAGTCGCCAAGACGTGACAGCTGTTCAACGCAGGCATGGCTGACCTCTAACACGCCCGCAACAAATTCCACTGAAAGCGCTGCTACCGGGTGGTTAAGCCCCATCAGCACTTCTGCTTCAAACCCTTCAACATCAATTTTTATAAAGCTTGGTTCGCCGTAAGTGGCGATCAGTTGATCCAGTGTAGTGACTTCCACGCTTAGCTGCTGTTCCCATTGCACGTGCTGAAAGCCAGGGTTTCGTTCGCCCACCTGATGTCGCCATTCGGTCGCTAGGGTAGAGAGGGTCGGATTGCTAACACTGATAGCGATATCCGCATAGCCGGGTTGCGGTCCAGCGGCCAGTGGTAAGAGCGTGATGTTAGGCTGATTAAGTATCCGTTTAAACCATTTGGCCAGTGCTGGCTGTGGCTCTAATGCCACTACCTTAGCACCTAGCGAGTGGAAGGCGGCACTACGGTCGCCTAAGTGAGCGCCAATATCAAAAGCGATATCGCCCGGTTGAATAAACGGACGATATAACTGTTTCAGACCCCTTTGCCTTCCTGGCCGCCAGTAAATAAACAGTGAACGCACCATACCGCTGGCACTGCGCAGCCGATGAAAAAAAGCAGAAGGCATTAGTGGGGCTCCTTAGTGGGTGGTGCATGCTCGGTTTTTATCTGGACGTGATGGCGAAACGACTGGCAGGGCATATCGCCTGGCTGTTCTTGGGGAGGCGCTAGAGCAAGTGTTAGCGACGAGCGAGCTAAGGTGGCAATGGATTGATGACTGCGGCTTTCTAACGCGGCAAACTCCTCCAAAAGTGGTGGTTGTTGTGCTGAACTGGGTGTTTGCAGTAAGCCGAACTTGCGGCTAACGAGGCCTCCCCAAGTGGCACTGCTAGAATATTTCACCAGTGGAGCGGCTCCAATCAGCCCCAGCCATGCGGGGGTTAACCAACCAAACGCAGAGGGTGAAAAGAGTATCATCGTGCCTGCCCAAGCAATACCACACAGCGTCATCCACCCAGTGTGGTGCCATGTTTCTCGCCAGCTTAGCGAACGCTCTCCCCGGTGTTGGGTTTGCCAGTCAATGGCTCGGCCAATCAACACGTTGATGATAAATAAGCTATGCCACGCCATCATCAGTGGTGCAATCAATGCAGCAAACAGAATTTCCAAGAGTGTGCTGGTGACAAGCTTGAGTCGCCCGCCGTAAGCATGGGGGCATTGCCAGAACGTTAGTAATAGCCCCAACAGCTTGGGCGCAATCAGCATACCCAGCGTTACACTTAACAGACTCAGAGAGAGGGCTTCAGGCAAAGGCGGGTTTGACGTGGTCTCAATGGCTTGATAACCCACCATCAGGCTGGTGCAGAGCAGAAGCCCAAGCCAAACAAGCGAAGAAAGGTAGGCAAACGCGCCGAATAAAAAGTGTAGCCGACTAATCGGGTGAAAACCGGCGCCGGTGAGTAAGCGTAAGTGCTGCAGGTTGCCCTGTAGCCAGCGGCGATCACGCTTGGCAAAGTCGAGCATGTTACTCGGCATAGCTTCAAAGCTGTTGTGTGACGCGCTAGCGTAAGGGTTATGGCGAGATACGGCGGTGGTCGCAGAGGTATCCAGTAACACCTGCCAGCCGCCCCGTTTCAAGAGAGCCGCTTCGACGAAATCGTGGCTTAATAGCTCCCCTCCCAGCGGTGGCTTACCTGAAAGGATAGGTAACCCGGCATGGGCCATAAAGGCCCGAGTGCGAATAATCGCATTGTGGCCCCAGTAATTCGCCGCATCGCCCTGCCAGAAGCTTTGGCCAGTTGCCAGCATCGGGCTGTAGAGTGCTGAGGCTAGCTGGGTAAAACGTCCAAATAGCGTGCGTTGGCCAACAGGGATAGGCACCGTTTGAATAAGCCCTACGCTGGGTTGCCGCTGCATCCGGTGGACTAAGTGCAGCAGTGTAGCGCCACTCATTAGGCTGTCGGCATCTAGCACCACCAAGTAGTCATAGCGGCGGCCCCAGCGGCGGCAAAACTCTGCGATATTGCCTGCTTTGCGGCCATCATTATTAGGGCGTCGCCGATAATGAACGGCTATCTGTCCGGCCAGGCGCTGTTGCAAGGCAGCCACATGGGCCGCTTCGATGTCTGCCATGGCCGACTCATGAGTATCGCTCAATACAAACACTTCAAAGTATTTGTTGATAGCACTGGGTGTTCCTGCACCATACGCTTCTGCTTGCTGGAGAAGTGAATGACACGTTGCTTCTAGCCCTGCAATGGTCGGGATGGGAGGTTCTGCATAAATAGGCATTATTAGCGCGGTGCGGCTGATTAACAGGCTAGCATTGGGGTTTTCAATGGCTTGGCGACGTAAGCTGAGTGGATCGCGGCGTAGCGCACAAAGCACAAAGCCACATAGTGCCCCCCAGAAAGCCAGCGCTATCCAAGTAAACGTTAATGCAAATAGGATCAACATGGTGAGCTGCCAGCCAATGGCAAAGTTGGCAACGACCTTCGCCATCGCGATACAGCCACCAATGCTGGTGGCTAACACCGTGAAAGCAAAGAAGGCTCTACGACCGTTAAGCCAGGGCATCGAAGGCCGCAACGCGTGGAGATCAGGCATCGGGATACCACACGTAATTCCAGGTTTCAGTAATCGGCTCTCCTTCAACCATCAGCCGTAGCCGGATATCACTAGGCTCGCTGCTGGGGGGCAGTCGGAAAGTGGCCCGTTGTCCGTTGTTGGGTAGTGTTTTAACTTGAGGTAGTAATACCTCGCCATTGAGCACGCTGATGTCCAACTCGATTGGCTCGCTTGATGTCAGGTCATCCAGTTTGCCGCCCTGGAAGTCGACAATAAATTGGCGCTGATCAGCAGAGGGGGAGTCGGCCTCGCCTGGAACCGCTGCGTTTCCATGGCGGGTGCGCACAACCTTGCCCAGTGAATTAGCCTCGGGCTGTTCATTGAGCGTAAACGTTCGATAGTGAAGGTGGCGAGACTCGCCAGCAGTGAGCGCCTCCTCGGCCACCCAATAAGCCACTATATTGTCGTGAGTCTCATCTGGCGTGGGAATTTCGACGAGTTCTACATGCCCTGGTCCCCAGTCAGCAAGGGGTTCGACCCACTGGCTGGGGCGGCGATGGTAGTGGGCTTCAAGGTCTAGGTAGCGGTTAAAGTCCCGCTCCCGCTGCATTAGACCAAACCCAGAAGGGGAGTCGTCCATAAACGCTGATACGCGAAGCGATGAGGGGTTTTGCAACGGCCGCCAAATCCACTCGTCGGCCCCCGTGTGGATTAGCAAACCATCAGAATCATGTACCTGGGGACGAAAGTCATCAGCTCGTTCGGTGCCGGCTTCCCCAAAGGTGAACATGCTGGTGAGCGGCGCAACCCCTAGCTTTGCTATATCAGAACGTGCAAACAGCGTTGCTTCTACATCTGCCTCGGTGCTCTCGCCCGGCGTTAACGTAATGCGGTAGGCACCGCTTAGCGATGGGCTATCCATGAGGGCGAGTAGCGTAATGCTGTCAGAATCTTCATCAGGCTTGTAGAGCCAGAATTCACGAAATTCGGGAAACTCTTCACCACTGGCTAATGCGGTATCAATGGCAAGGCCACGGGTAGAAAGGCCGTAGGCTTGGTCGCGTCCTACTAAACGGAAGTAACTTGCGCCAAGGAAAACAGCAAATTCATCGGCATAATCATCACTATTGATAGGATAGTGCAGCCTAAAACCGGCATGACCGCTGCCCGTTAAATCATGCTCTAACAAACGGTTGGCATCGCCATCGTACTGAAAGTCATCGGCCGAGAAAGAGAGTGGTTCAACGTCACCATCGTCGATCACATTAATCGTGACGGGGGTTTGAAATATAAATCCGCTATGAAATAGCTGCATACTGAAAGGGCTTTCATCGCGCCAGTAGGCTCGCTCGGGATTGAAACGGATTTGTCGATACAGGTCGTAATTTAACGACGTCAGAGCGCTGGGAAGCGTCTCATGCGGGGGCTGGTAAGGCGCATCGGCTAAGGTTTTAGCACGCTCAATAACGTGGTCAAAAACATCATCATCGTTAGCAATCGCAGAAAAGGCGATCAAGCAGTTGAATGACAACATCCATTTTGCTGCAGTACGAACACTCATGAGCGAGTTCCTTTCGATTGCATGCCAACATGGTAACCATAAAATCAGTATATGAAATATTTCAACAAAAGTTATACCATTGATCCTATTGGTATATGATTTTTATGGTCGTGTGCAAGCTTTAAACTCCATTAAGCGTGTAATGTTTAGGTGATTGCTATGCTGTTGAAGCGCTGATGATTCGTCTTCTACTCACATGTATAACGCTCAACTTTCTACTGGTATTGCCGCTTTGGTGGCGTTTCGGTGAGATTGGCTCTCCTCTAATTGCTTGGGAAGCATGGCTTATAGCCCCTGTAATGCTACTTATTCGCCCTGGTAGCTTACGTCGCTGGTTGGCTATTTTGTTGGTAGGTTGGCTGGCGTTGGTATCGGCAGCCAACCTAGGTGATGCCGCGACACACACCGCGTTTGGGCGATCACTTAATCTCTATCTGGACGTGCCTTTGGTGCGCTCTATCTACCATTTGCTAGTAGGTAATGTAGGTCAACTGGCAGCAATTTTCCTGATGTTGTTGGGCAGTGCGGCCCTGCTAGGTAGTTTATGGGTGATGCTGCGATTGCTGCTGCCTGCTAAGCCTCTATCGGTGAGGCGTGCTTCAGGTGCTCTAGCCATCCTCGTGATGATCACCGCAGCAGGTTTCGCGGTTTCCGAGGCTAACGGCAAGCGATTGGTCGCTAAATCAACGCTGCCTGCTGTTAACACCACGCGTTTCCAGTGGGAACAGGTAGTGGCGACTCATCGGGCGAGAGTGGCGTTTAGCGAACAGCTGCAGGCGTCACCGTTAGAGCCTAGCCCATTACCCGGTTTGTTGGGGCGCAATGTCTTATTAACGTTTATTGAATCTTATGGTGTATCGGCCATTAATGATGCTCGCTACAGCAGTGTCGTACTGCCTACGCTAGATGACATACAGCAACGTTTGGGTCAGCGCGATCTACACGCTGTTTCGGGGTTGCTAGAAGCGCCTATTCGGGGAGGTCAGTCTTGGCTTGCTCATGCCACGGCGCTAAGCGGTCGCTGGATTGATAATCAGCTATGGTATCGGCTGATGCTGGAAAGCGGTCATTCAACGCTGATTAGTGATTTTAGTAGCACTGGGCAGCGGACGCTTAGTGTCATGCCAGCCATTACGTTGGCTTGGCCAGAAGGGCTGGCCTACGGATTTGATGAGATTGCAGCAGCGAAAGATTTACCCTATGCCGGGCCAGCGCTGAACTGGGTCACAATGCCCGATCAGTTCACGCTGGATTACACCCAGCGACATTTGTTAGGCGAAGCGCCGGTATTCGCGCAACTTGCACTTATCTCTAGCCACGCGCCATGGACACCAATTTTACCCGTTTTCGAAGACTGGTCGATGATAGGCGATGGGCGTATTTTTGCCCCTTGGGAGGAGGCCGGTGATCCGCCAGAAGTGCTTTGGCAGGATATTGAGCGTATCCGCGACCATTACGCTTGGTCGATAGACTACGCTGTGAAGGTCACTGGGCGTTGGGCCGAGCGAGTGGTTGATGACAACACTCTATTGATTGTACTGGGAGATCATCAGGCGGCACCGCTGATTACCGGCGACAACGCCAGTGCAGCGGTGCCCGTGCATGTGATTAGCGGTGACCCCCGACTCTTAGCACCTTTCAAGGTACGTGGTTTTATTGATGGCATGCTGCCGTCACTGGAAAGCCCTGAGGAAGCCGCGAAAATGAGCCAGCTGCGTCATTGGTTACAGCAAGATTTCGGCACGCCAGCATTAACTTCTTCTGGGTCAACGACTGAGACGACACCATGACCTAGCCTGTCACT
>NZ_JABUZF010000208.1:33290-38093 GCF_014897885.1 Halomonas sp. 3D7M
CCTTAGCAGTTGCTCAGTTGCTCAGTTGCTCAGTTGCTCAGTTGCTCAGTTGCTCAGTTGCTCAGTTGCTCCTGCGCCTAGCGCCGTCGCGAAGTTTGCTGCAGCAAATGCTGGCGTGGTTGGAGGGGGGCGATACTTAGTTGTTACCAGAGCCAACTGCCAGGACGAGCCGGCGGCTCTCCCTTGCGCACTGCGAGCCAGCCAATAATACAGCGCACACCAAGCCACACGGCTAATAGTGGCCATAGCAAGGTGCCTACTAACATCAAGCTAAGGGTAAAGGTGGCGATAAAGTAGAGGCAGCCTATCCAAAAAGTCCGGATCAAATAGCGGTAGTGCGCTTGCAACCACGGCGCGGCCTCTTTGCGATATACGTAAGCGACTATAACGCCAATCAACAGTGTAATATTGGCTGTTACTAGACCCGCTAAGTAGAGCGCGTAAATGATCTGGGGTGGGCGCGTTTCCTCAGTGGGACTATAACGCTGGGTCATAAATTACCTCGTTACCCGTTAGTAAATCCGAAATTCTCTGGCGTTTGCCAGCCCTTGCTGTTGCTCTATGACCTTGCGATAGCGTTTGTATTCCCACTGATACTGCGTTGGGTCAAGCGCAATTGACGCTTCTACGCTGGCATTAACACCAGTGGCTGAGACCACATCATCGGCGCTGTAAACCTGCTCATCGGCGTCAAGGAAATGAATTTCAAACCCCTTGCCGGGCACCCGTAAGGCAACGCCAGTGACTACTCTTGCCTGAGTGCGGGCGACCAGTTTCGGTAGCAGCGTTGCCGTATAGGCATCGCGCCCATAAAAAGGGGCAAATACACCGCTACCCCAGTTCGGTTCTTGATCCGGTAAGATGCCAATAGCTTCGCTACGCTTAAGCGCTTTGAGAAGGGCAGCGACGCCTCTGGCGTTGGTGGGTACCAAGCTGGCTCCCATGCGCTCACGGCCATGGCGAATAATAGGCTCAAGGTCGGCAATTTTGGGGGGTTCGTACATGGCGGTAAAAGGGAAGTGGCTGGAGAGCCAAAAATTAAGCACCTCCCAGTTACCAAAGTGCGGAGCAAGCACAATGACGCCGCGGCCATCGGCGCGGGCGCTGTCTAGCTTATCTCGGCCATGAACCGACAAAATGCTGGCTGCTACTTTTTCGGGCGCAGCCATCCACGCATGGCCAAGTTCCAGCATTGTCGCCGCCGAGTGGCGCAGGCTTTGTATGGCAAGGGCTTTGCGCTGGCTGGCAGTGGCTTCTGGGTTAACCACTGCCAGATTGATTTCCGTCACCTGACGCTCTCGTTTGCTAAAGCGATAGACCAGCGGACCTAACCGCACGGCGATACGCCATAGCACGCCAAGTGGCCAGCGCGCCAGGAGCTTCCAAAGGGCTATGATGGCACGTGCTTGGAAACGTGATTTTTTAGACGGTGACTGCTCTGTCATAAATTACAGGAACCAGCTATCAACGTTGGTTGGCGCACGCTTCTCCTGCAGACCCTTAAAGCCTTTCACACAGCGAACAATAAACCATACGGCCAACGCCAATAGCATGGGGATGCCAATCAGAATAAACGTTAGCAACGTGGCGATGCTGCCGTAGAGCAGCCCAATCCAAAACGTACGGATCTGGTAACGGTAGTGCTCATCTAGCCATTCAGGTCCTTTACCACGATAGACATAGGCGATAACGATGCCGACCAGCGAGGTAAACCCTACCAAAAAGCTTGCCAAATAAAGCGCGTAAATCACCATCGCCATGGTGGTATCCGGCTGTTCTGAAGACGTACTGTCGTTAATTACTTCACCTTCTAAAGGTGCTTTGTTGGCATCGTCGCGCATAACCGATCCTTTTTGCTATTCGCCATGAGGCGTCCCCGAGGACGCCGTTAAAGCTCACTATGATAGCGCGGCTGGCGCGGCTTATCATTAGCGGGTAGCAGGTCGGCAAATTTCCAGCAAATTACCGTCTGGGTCGCGTAAGTAAATCGACTCAATTGGACCATTAGCGCCTTGGCGAGCAACTGGGCCAAGCTCTACGTCAATAGCAAGTGCATCTAAGTGCTGTTTGAACTCATCCAGCGGCAGTTGGCAGCGCAGGCATAAATCCAGGCTGCCTGGGGTAGGGGTGGCAGAAACAGGCGCAATATCAGTGTCGGTTTGATGCAGGCGCAGTGCCGTGTCGCCTAGCATAAGATCTACCCGCTGTGCGTCTCGGTAGCGCACGTCTAACCCCAGCACACGGGAGTAAAAATCCACGGCGCGACCCATATCAGTCACCGTAACTACAAGATGGTCAAAACCTGAGAGCATGCCACTTTCCTTAAAACAAACGTAAAACATGAGAATACGATGATGCGACGCTGCCCGCTATGCTATACGCCTGAACCGGCGCTTTATCACCAAGACCGTCGCCGCGATTACTACCAGTGTGCCACGTGCGCCTTGGTGTTTGTGCCTGCCGAGCAGCATTTAGATGCGCATCAAGAAAAGGCAGAATACGACCAGCATCAGAATTCGCCGCATGATACGGGATATCGGCGTTTTTTGGGGCGTTTATTTGCTCCGTTAGTGGCTAAGCTACCACAAGATTCCCAAGGGCTAGACTTTGGCTGTGGCCCAGGGCCTACGCTGTCGGCGATGTTTGAGGAGGTGGGGTTTGCGATGGCGGTTTACGATATTTTTTACGCCCCTGACGTTGAAGTACTAAACCGCCAGTATGACTTTATTACGGCCACCGAGGTGTTAGAGCATCTCGCGAGGCCAGGCGAAGAGCTTAGTCAACTGGTCGAGAAAATAGTCCCTGGGGGCTATCTTGGGGTCATGACAAAGCGTGTCAGTACCCCAGCAGCATTTGCCCGCTGGCACTATATAAACGACCCGACGCATGTGAGTTTTTTCAGCGAGGCGACGTTTTGTTGGATAGCCGAACGTTGGGGCATGGTGGTGGAATTTCCCGCAGCGGATGTGGTGTTGCTCCGCCGCAGACCATTAACTTGATGATTCGGTGCCAGAGTTCATGACTCATGCCATCTGGCCGATGGCCTTGCGAAAACGCGATAAAGAAAAAGCGAATAGAACGCTACCGATCAACAGCAGCAGCAGAAACTGAGGCCATACTACGTTTATCCCCGCACCTCGATAAAGGATTGCCTGACCCAGTTCGACGAAGTGAGTGGTTGGTGCGAGCAGCATGATGTGCTGGACAATTTCCGGCATGCTTTCGCGTGGTGTCGTACCCCCGGATAGCAGTTGCAGGGGCAGCAGTACCAGCACCATTAGCATGCCAAATTGTGGCATGTTGCGTGCAAGGGTGGCGAGAAAGATGCCCATAGAGGTGGTCGCGAAGAGGTGGAGCGCTGCCCCCACAGCGAACAGTGTCACTGAGCCTGCTATGGGTACCTGTAAGGCCCAGCTAACAACTAAATAGAGCGAAAGCAGTGCGGAGACCAGAACCACTAGACCCATTGACCAGACCTTGGCCAGCATAATTTCTGCCGGGGTGACTGGCATTGCCAGTAGATGCTCAATGGTACCGTGCTCTCGTTCGCGTATCAGCGCTGCGCCAGTGAGAATGATAGAGAGCATGGTAATGTTATCGATGATGGACATCAGCGATCCGAACCAAGCTTTTTCGAGCCCAGGATTGAAGCGCGCTCGTAGTACTAGGTCGACGGGTGGGGCGCTAGAGTTGCGGTAACGTTGAGTAAACGCGTTGATCTCGTCCATGACGATTTGCTGGATATAGCCATTGCCAGTAAACGCTTGGCTCATGCGTGTGGCATCGATATTGAGTTGAATCTGAGGGGCGTGACCAGCCAGTACGTTGCGCTGAAAATCGGGTGGTATGTTGAGGACGAAAGTGTACTGGCCTGCATCTAGCCCAGGGTCAATCTCACGAAGTGAGATCTTGTCTGGGATAGCGAATTGGGGGGGATAGAACGCCGTGATAATACGAGATGATAGCGGCGAGTTATCTTCATCAACGATGGCGATGGGAGCCATGTGGAGACTTTCGGGCAACGCGGTCGCCTTGGTGTAGACCGAGATACTGCACACGTAAGCGATCAGAATTAGCATAATCGGGTCGCGGATCAGGCTCCATAGTTCCTTGACGCCCAGCCGGTAGATAGTCAAGACACTATGCATCTCAGCGCTCCTGGTTTTTTAACAGGAAAATAGACAGTCCCATGATCGTTGGAACTGCGATCAACAGTGGGACAAACAGGGTATAGAGGTCGCCAAGCCCCAGCGCTTTGCTAAATACACCGCGCGTGATGGTTAACATGTAGGAGGTGGGGTAGATGGTGCCAATGAAACGCCCCACGCCTTCTAGTGAGCTGACCGGATCGATCATTCCTGAGAATTGCACGGCGGGAATCAACGTGCCGATGATGGCGAAGAACATCGCTGCTATTTGGCTGCGCGTCAACGTCGAGGCGAGCAGTCCCATGCCCGTTGCGATAATGCTGTAGATCACTACTGCTAACAGCAGCGTCAGGAAGCTGCCTTTGATGGGCACATCAAATAGCGTGACCGCGAGTAATGCCATTAGCAGAAAATTGATGATAGCGAGAGCGATATAAGGCAACTGCTTGCCGACTAGGAATTCGCTACGAGTGACAGGCGTGACGTAGAGGTTGATGATCGACCCGAGTTCTTTTTCCCGCACGACGGCCAGCGCGGTCAGCATCGCCGGTAGCATCATTAATAGAAGAGGGATGACTGCTGGCACCATGGCTGGCAGGCTCTGAACATCAGGATTGTAGCGAAAGCGGGTTTCGACATTAGCAGCGGGGGCAGT
>NZ_JABUZF010000208.1:38118-43791 GCF_014897885.1 Halomonas sp. 3D7M
AGTGACATTAGTCGCGGCTTGCCCTGCTTGCTCGAGTAGCCACTGTCGATGGATACCCTGCACGTAGCCGCGTGCGGTTTCAGCACGCTGGGGCATCGCACCATCAATCCAGGCGCCGATTTCAACCTGGCTTCCTCGCTTCACATCACGGCCAAAGCCAGGAGGGATTTCAATGGCCAGGGTGAGCTTGCCACTGCGCATGCGCTTGTCCATATCTGCGTAATCAATCAATGGCGGTTGCTCGATAAAGTAGCGGGAGCCAGACAGATTCATCGCATAGCTATTGCTCAGGGTCGTCTGGTCGCGGTCAAGGATGGCATAGCTGAGATCCTCCACGTCCAGGCTGATGCCGTAGCCAATGACCAACATCAGGATGAGTGAGCCAAGCAGGGCAAGGGTGCCGCGCACCGGGTCGCGACGAAGCTCCAGCGATTCTCGCCAAGTGTAGCTAAGTAGACGCTGGAGACTAAAAGCGCTGTGTTTTACGCCGTTATGAGGCAGGGTGGGCGGTGTCGTGGTCACTGAGTTGGGCGTTGCCTCGGGTGCTTCCTGGTCCTGTTCGTCGGCGCCTGCTTCGGTCAAATAGCCGATGAACGCCTCTTCCAGAGTCGCTGCTCCACGTTTTTTCACCAGTGCCGCAGGCGTGTCGCTATCGAGCACTTGACCGGCGTGCATCATCGACATGCGATCACAGCGCTCGGCTTCATTCATGAAATGGGTAGAAATGAAAATGGTCACCCGGTCACGGCGCGCTAGCTCAATCATCAGCCGCCAGAAGTTGTCGCGGGCAACGGGATCAACCCCAGAAGTCGGCTCATCCAGGATGAGTAGTTCGGGCTTGTGGACCATCGCCACCGCCAGGGAAAGACGCTGACGGATGCCGAGTGGCAAACTTTCCGGCAGGCTGCCGCGTACCTCTTGTAGGTCGAAGCGTTTCACCATCTCATCCACGCGGGTGGCTATCTCCGCTTGAGGGACCTGGAAAAGGCGGGCGTGTAAGATTAGGTTTTGCTCAACGGTTAGTTCGCCATACAGTGAGAACGCCTGGGACATGTAGCCCACACGGCGGCGGGTGTCGATATCGCGGGTATCCACCTGTTTGCCGAACAGCCACGCCTGGCCTTCACTGGCCGGCAACAGACCGGTAAGCATCTTCATGGTGGTTGATTTGCCACAACCATTGGAGCCAAGAAAGCCGAAAATCTCGCCACGCCGGATCCGAAAGCTGACGTGGTCGACGGCGACAAAATCGCCAAAGCGCATGGTGAGGCCCTTAGCCTCAATGGCGACTTCATCGTCATCTTGTGCCAACGGCGGAATATGCACTGGTGCGTAGTCGCGTTTTTTCTCTTCCGGTAGCAGGGCGATAAAGGCAGCTTCCAGGGAGTTACTGGCAGTACGCTCTAGCAATGTCGCTGGCGTTCCGGTAGCCAGAATTTTGCCGTCGTCCATGGCCACTAGCCAGTCGAAGCGCTGGGCTTCATCCATGTAAGCGGTCGCGACCACCACGCTCATCTGTGGTCGTTGGCGACGTATACGTGCGATCAACTCCCAGAACTGGGCGCGGGCCAATGGATCGACGCCGGTGGTTGGTTCGTCGAGGATCAATAAATCGGGGTCATGGATCAGCGCGCAGCATAACCCCAGCTTCTGCTTCATACCGCCGGAAAGTTTGCCTGCTGGGCGGCCAAGGAATCTGTGCAGCCCCGTACTACGGGTTAAATCGTCGATTCGGCGACGTCGTTCGGCATGCTCATGGCCGAAGAGGCGGGCAAAGAACTGTAGGTTTTCCTCTACTGAAAGCGTCGGGTAGAGGTTCTTGCCCAACCCTTGGGGCATATAGGCAATGCGCGGGCAGATAGTGTCGCGATGACGCTTGTTGGCCATATTGCCGCCGAGCACTTCCACTTGCCCTTCTTGGATCGCGCGTGCCCCCGCAATAAGCGCTAACAGGCTGGATTTTCCAACGCCATCAGGCCCTATCAGCCCAACCATGCTGCCCGCAGGGATTTCTAGATCGATGCCCGCCAGGGCAACCTGCTTACCATAGTGCAGCTGGATGGCTGATAGTATTACTACCGCTGGCGTAGGTGATGAGGGCGGTGTTGCTATCATTGTGGTACCCGAACAGCCAACTCAGCAGGCCACTCTGCGTCGGGGTCAAGCTTAACCCAGGCTTCCCCAGGGACACCGGTTTTAACTTGCTCAAGATGACGTTGTAGAAGGTCTCGATCAATCTGTGCTTTCACTCGGAACATTAATTTTTGTCGTTCCGAAGCGGTCTCTACCGTCTTAGGCGTAAATTGTGCCGTGCTGGCGACAAACGAGATGCGTGCCGGTATGACTAGGTCAGGTGCCGCATCCAGGATGATACGTGCCTCGCTGCCCAGCGCTACACGACCTGCTTGTTCGGCAGGTAAGAAGAACGTCATGTGTACGTCGCTAAGATCGACCAGGTTCAGCACTCGCCCTCCACCTGGAAGTACCTCGCCAGGCTGGGCAATACGGAATTGTACGCGCCCTGCACGAGGCGCAACCAACTGACTGTCGGTGATGTCTGCATCGATACGCGTGATGGTGGCTTCGGCGGCAGTAACCGCAGAGCGGGCGCCGGTCACCTGGGCGCGAGCCGCTGCGATGGCCGACTGGGCGGCATCCACCTGGGCGTTAGCGGCGGCAACGGCTGCTCGTGCACTATTGACCCGAGCACGATCATCATCAAGTTCTTGTGCCGAAGCGGCTCCTTCCCGCGATAAGGTTTCCGAGCGAGCCAAGCGGCGTTGAGCCGCATCAAGTTCACTTTCACGCTGAGTCACGACGGCCTGAGCGGCAAGATGGTCGCTTTGCCGCAGAGCAACCTGCGCTTCCGCACTGAGTACGGCATTGAGTGCTTGCTGATACTGGGCTCTTGCTTCATCGCGTTGCGCTTCCAGTACCTGGATCTGCATGCGCGCAAGGGGTTGACCAACGGTGACAAACTCGCCTTCATCGACCAGGACTGCGTCAACGCGTCCAGGAAGCTTGGTGGCGATATCGATTTCAGTGGCCTCGATACGTCCATTACCACTAGCGAAGCCTTCCCCGAGGCCTTCGTCGCGCAATTCAGTCCAGTAGTAATAGCCTCCAGCAGCAATAAGGATTACCCCGGCGGCAAGGATCAGTTTCTTAAGCGAAGAGTGCATATTGCTAGGCCCTAATGTCATTCAGCATGAGGTGGAGTGAGAGCGGAAGTGCTTGTCACAGTAGCTGATCCGCCGCCGAGAGCTGTGTATAAGGCCACTCGGGCTGACAGCAGTTGGCGGCGAACTGCTAGCCGTTGCTGCTCGGCGGAAAGCAAGTCGCGCTGTGCATCCAGAACTTCTAGGTAGGGCACCGCACCGTTTTCATAGCGCAGCATGGCTAAGCGGGCACGCTCGCGCTGTACTGCTAACATGTCATTGGCAGTTTCTACTTGCTCGGCTAGCCAGTGGTTAGCAGCCAAAGCATCGGCAACATCACGGAAGGCTTGCTGGATGGCTTGCTCATATTCGACTATGGCTTGTTCGTGGCGTAACTCGGCCAGCGTCAGGTTGGCTTTTCGGCGACCGCTATCAAAAATGGGCAGTGATAGGGTGGGGGAAAAATTCCATGCCTGGCTATCAGTTCCTAGCAGGCCGTTCAAGTCAGCACTCGCCGTGCCCAAACTGCCTGTCAGCGCGATACGTGGGAAGAAAGCCGCGCGCGCAGCGCCAATATTAGCGTTAGTAGAACGCAGTAGGTGCTCGGCGGCGCGAATGTCGGGGCGGCGGGTCATTAGCTCCGATGGCAGCCCCGGCGCGAGAGGGGGCAGAGTATCATCCGCTATTTTATCCCCGTCACTTGTTACCTTTTCGATAGGTGAACCAACTAATAGCGCCAAGGCGTTGGCTTGCTGAGCATGGGCTTGCTCCAACTGAGCACCTAGTGCCTTGGCCTGCTGCAGCAACATTTCAACTTGGGTGAGTTCCAGTGGTGACGTTGCGCCTACTTCGACGCGTCGAGTAAATATCCGCAGTGATTCTTGCCGACTGTCGATGGTGCGGCGGGCTAGACCTAGGCGCGCATCAAGTTCCTGAAGACGAAAATAGCTATCGGCAACTTGAGCGATAAGGCTAATTTCGGTGGCACGCCGCGCCTCGTCGGTGGCTAGGTACTGCTCGAGGGCAGCCTCATTAAGGCTGCGTATTCTCCCCCAGAAATCTAGTTCCCAGCTGCTAAAGCCGACGCCCGCCTGGAACTGATTGCCAATCCGCGTACGTCCGCTAGGGCTCAGGTCAGAGGGCGTGCGTGAACGCTCACCAGCAGCTTGCACGCCAAGTGTGGGTAGCAACTCTGCATGTTGAATACCATAGGCTGCACGTGCCTGCTCAACACGCAATAAAGCCCCACGCAAATCATAGTTGGTGGTCAGTGCCTGTTCGATCAGCGCTTGTAGCCTGGTGTCGGTGAAGTAGCTGCGCCAAGCAATATCAGCATCAGCAGCCGTTGTTGGCATGTCCTCATCTGGGTAAACATCGGGCAATGTTGCTTCCGGCACCGAGTGAGGGGGGGCCAGCGAGGTACAGCCAGATAGGCCCAGGACTAGCAGCATTATCGCTAAATATGCCACCTTGTCTTTTTGCTTAGGGGCGAGCCGATATTTCATGCGAATGACCGCAGGTAAGGGAGCGAACGTATTGGGCATCTGATTGGCCATAGGAAATAGAAAGGAGACCTCTCCGTGTCAAGTGTGTCGATACAATGCGTGTGTCTCAGCCTGGGAGGCGTCAGTATGGCAATGTTTGTTCTAGCATTTGTTGATGTAGGGCAAGAGGGCTAATGACGCAGCCAGCGCATTTAATATCGGCTGCTTTCTGGTGAGTTGCAAATGCGCTTCTCACTATTGCGGATTACACTGGCAATGGGGAGCGAAAAAAACTGGTGAAACCCACGGAACGAGTGTAGATTCGCCGCCCGATTCTGCGGTTGGAGTTTTCTCCAGCTATGTGTTAGCCCTGAAGGGGGCTTTTATTCTGCGAGGCAAGAAGCGATATGTCGCGGCAACTGCTAGCCATGGCGTTAGCGCCCTTATTAGGGCTGTTTATTCTTGGGATTGGCAATGGCTTTCTCGCCACGCTGATCTCTGTGCGGCTAGACGCTGCGGGTGAGTCGGCAACGGTGATAGGTATTGTCTCCTCGGCTTACTTTATTGGCTTAGCGCTTGGCGCGCTATTCAATGACCGGCTGCTGCTGCGCATAGGTCACATCCGTGCTTATGGTAGCTTTGCCTCGTTGGTCGCTGTCACGGTGCTGTTGCAAGGGCTGTTTTTTGATCCTTGGGCGTGGTTTGTGCTGCGTTTAATTGGCGGCTGGGCCACCGTGGGCGTTTATTTAGTGATTGAGAGCTGGTTGCTGACCTCCGGCGAGCAAAAAGTACGTGGTCGATTGCTAGCGATGTATATGATCTCGCTGTATGCCGCGGGCGTGATTGGACAGTTGCTGTTAGGTGTTACCAGTGCCATGGGGGTGACTGCGCCCTTTATGGTGATTGGCCTATTGGCATCGTTATCGGTGTTGCCTATGGCCATGATTCCGCGGGTGTCACCCATTATGGAGCACGCTGAGCCGCTACCGCCGCACCGCTTGATTACGATGACGCCGACAGGGGTAATGGGG
>NZ_JABUZF010000208.1:43839-78231 GCF_014897885.1 Halomonas sp. 3D7M
CTGCCGCCTACACCTTGCTGCCATTGTATTTGCAGCGCATTGGTATGAGCGTCAACCAGGTGGGGCAAATGATGGCCGTCGTGATTCTTGGCGCCATGTTGCTTCAGTATCCGATTGGACGCTGGTCTGATCGTCACGACCGCCAAATCGTATTGATCGCCATCAGCACTTTCTGTGTGGTGATTTCCGCGGCCATGATATGGCTTCCGATGTCGACCCCCTTACTGGCGGCGCTGCTGTTTTTACTCGGTGGCGGTGTCTTTGCGCTTTACCCGGTGGCGGTTAGCCATGCCGCCGACCGTGCTCCGGCGGGAGCGCTGGTACGCATGAGCCAGGGCCTGCTATTGATCAACTCTATTGGGGCTACCATCAGCCCGCTCATGATTTCTCCAGTAATGACCGCGATGGGCGATGCTGGGTTGTTCTGGGCGTTTGGCTCGCTGAGCCTGTTTTTTGTTGTATTTTTCAGCTGGCGTCGCAGTGTACGGCCTGCGCCAGTTCCTGTGGCTCCCTTTACACCGACAACGCCGATGACCGCAGCAGGTGCCGAGCTAGTGGTTACTGAGGAGCTGATGCAAGGCGCGCTCGAGCATGAGCACCTGGAAGACCTTTCTGATGTTATACCTGACGTGGATGCTGTTGAACCCATCGTTGGCCCGCCCTCAGAAGATCAAACTCATATTGTTTATTACGATGATGTGGAAACGGAGGCGCGTCGATAACCCGTGCTGGGAGTGGGTGAAACGTAGCTAAAAACGTAGCCAAAAACGCAGCTAGCGGACTGACGTTAATTCAACAGGTGAGACCTTGGGCTAATGGTGTGATGAAAGTAGTGAAACTACTATTTGTGATAGTGTTTTTACTAATTGCTATTTATCACCGATTTTCTCTGAGGTTTTGCCATGAATTATTATGCCGCGCCGGTACGCGATTTACGTTTTGTACTCGAAGAGCTACTCGCGCACCGCTCGCTTGCACTGCCTGGCTTCGAAGAAGCCACGCCCGACTTGGTCGAGGCGGTGCTGGAAGAGGCAGCAAAGCTTGCAGGCGATGTGTGGGGGCCGCTAAATAGTGTCGGTGATCGACAAGGTGCTAAGCGCCACACCGATGGCAGTGTCACCACCTCAGAGGGTTTCGCAGCGGCCTATCAGGCGTATGTAGAAGGCGGCTGGAACGGCATTGGTGTTTCGGAAGCGTTAGGCGGACAAAACCTACCTGAGGTGGTCGCCAGCGCTGTTCAAGAAATGCTTCACGGTGCCAATATGGCCTTGGGTCTTTGCCCCATGTTGACGGCAGGTGCAATCGAAGCACTGGCGCATCATGGCAGTGAGATGCTAAAAACGACCTATCTCCCCAAGCTCGTTGAAGGTACCTGGACAGGTACCATGAACCTGACAGAGCCTCAGGCAGGCTCCGACCTGTCTAAAGTACGTACCAAAGCCATCCCCGAAGGCGACCATTACCGCATTAGCGGCCAAAAAATCTATATCACCTGGGGCGAACACGACGCCGCCGAAAATATCATTCACCTTGTGCTGGCGCGAAAACCCGATGCGCCCGAAGGCAACAAGGGTATTTCGCTGTTCCTAGTGCCGAAGTTCCTGGTTAACGCAGACGGCTCGTTGGGCGAGCGCAACGACGTCACCTGCGCCTCTATCGAGCATAAGCTGGGCATTCATGGTTCGCCTACCTGCACCTTAAGCTTTGGCGAAAACGACGGCGCTATCGGGTATCTGGTGGGTGAAGAGGGACGTGGTCTTAACCACATGTTCACCATGATGAACGAAGCGCGCCACAAAGTGGGTATTCAAGGTATTGGGGTGGCTGAGCGTGCTTGCCAGCATGCGTTTGCTTACGCCTTGGATCGCACTCAGGGGCGAGCGCCTAAATCTCGTGGTGGTAACGAATGCTCGATCAGCGATCACTTAGATGTGCGCCGGATGCTGCTTTCAATGCGCGCCCGCACCGATGCCCTTCGTGCTCTGGCGCTTTACTGCGCTGGCCAGCTTGATCTTGCCCGGCACAGTGAAAGCGACAGCGAGCGCCAAGCTGCTCAGGCGTGCGCCGATGTACTGATCCCTATCGTCAAAAGCTTTTCGACCGACCAAGCCGTGGATATCGCTTCAATGGGTATTCAGGTACATGGCGGTATGGGCTATGTGGAAGAAACGGGCGCTGCCCAGCTACTTAGAGATGCACGAATCGCGCCTATTTATGAAGGCACGAATGGCATTCAGGCCCTCGATTTGGCGGGGCGTAAGTTACAGCGTGATGGTGGAGCTGCGTTATCTGCGTTAATTGATGAAGTGCAAAAAACCGCTGAGACAATGCGTTCAGAGCCTAGCCTTGCGGGTATGGGCAGTGCGCTGGCAGTCGGTGCCGATGATCTGCGTGCCGCCATGCAGCTTGTGCTTGAGCAAGGCAGCGACCCGGAAACTGGCCCAGATGCAGTGCAGGCCTATGCAACGCCGTTGCTCAACCTAGCTGGCCATGTGCTATGTGCTTGGCAAATGGGCAACGCTGCACTTCACGCGACCAAAGCGCTGCAAAAAGGCAGCGATGAACCGTTTTATCGCGTCAAGTTGTCCAGCGCCAACTTTGTTATCACCCAGTGGCTGCCTGCTGGCCGCGCGCAACGCGCGGTTATCGAAGCGGGTATGCAGTGCCTGAGTGATTTCGAATTAACGCCATAAACCACTGTAAGGCCTAAGTGCTTTAACCACTCATTTCCGCCGGCCATTGGGTCGGCGGCTTACGTTAAGACGCAATGAAACGGTCGTTTTAAAACGTATCGTTGTGCTTAGCCGCGCCAGTGTGCCTATGCGCATTGTCGCGCTGACTCTTTTTCCCGGTTCACAACAACATTAATGACTCAAACCAAGGAGTACTTCATGCAACTTAAGCACCGCCAGCACGGCGAAGAGCAGCCATATTGGCCCTTAGGGCCATTTAAAGTGCGGCTCCCCTTTGTCCATTATCGCTGGGAAATGGCGGAGATGATTCAAGGACTCATCATGTTTGTCGTTAGCCTGGCGATGATTCCGCTTTTAGAGCAGTACCTTGGTTTACCTTATGATGTTGCCTTGGCTTATGTGGTGGTGTGCGGCGTCGGCTTTATGCTTCCTGCGTTGCTAGGCGTGCCAATGGTGCCAGGTTGGATTACGCCTGCGGTGCCGGTGGTGTTAGCCTTCCTAGGGGATTTTGAGCCAGGCCCAGCGGCTATTCAGGCGCTGTTCGCACTTCAATTCTTGGTCTTTCTGATTTTCTTAATTTTAGGAGTCACTGGGCTAGGCCGTAAGCTGGTTCACTTGGTGCCTAACTCCCTCCAGGCAGGCATTATTATCGGTGCCGGTATTGCGGCTATTACTGGTGAAATACAGCAAGGCGGGCGCTTAGCTGAGACTCCGGTATCACTGATCGCTGGTATGTTAATTGCCATATTTATGCTTTTTTCGGTGGCCTTTAAGCGCTGGGTAGAAGATCACGCGATCATGCGCAAAATTGCCAACTACGGCATGGTGCCAGGCATGATTATTGCGATCCTGGTGGCTTGGGCGATAGGTGAGTACCCACGCCCTACTATTGAGTGGGGGATTACCCAGCCGAACTTCACCGAGATGTGGAACTACCTACCCTTTACGGTCGGCTTTCCTAGCGCTGATGTCTTTATGCTGGCCATACCCACCGCGGTAATCGCCTACGTCATCGCGTTCGGCGATATTGTCGTCGGGCGGACGTTGATGTCTCGTGTTGACCATATTCGTAGCGATGAAAAAATCGACTACAGCACGGATCGTATCCACCACGTCACCGCTATTCGTAACGGCATGCATGCTTTCTTTGCTCCCTATCCTGGTTTAGCGGGCCCGATCTGGACGGCTGTAACGGCCACCATGGCAGAGCGTTATAAAAATGGCCGCCATGCGATGGAATCGATTTATAGCGGCGGTGGCACTTTCTGGATTACCGGCTTTATTGCGCTATTCACCCTGCCATTGGTCAGCATGTTTCAGCCGGTGCTGCCCATTGCACTCTCGCTTACGCTGCTGCTGACTGGCTATATTTGCTTAATGGTGGGTATTGAACAGACTAAAACCACTGCTGAGCGTGGCGTTGCAGGCACGATGGCCGTCGTGCTGGCGGTATATGGTGCAGGGTGGGGGTTAGCCGCTGGAGTCGTACTGTACGTGTTAGTGCAAAAAACAAATATGTTCGGGCGTGAGCCTTCGGCTACCCAAGACGCGGAAGAGCAAAATCAGCGCTAACGATAAAGATGACCAACACCAAAACGATCAACATAAAAGGTGATTTATGAACGCATCCATTTTTGAGCAGGGCATGCCGCCCACCGTTGCTAATCATGTACCGCTCTCTCCGTTGACGTTTATTGAGCGTTCGGCGGCGGTGTATCCCGATTACCCGGCGGTTGTGCATGGCACAACACGCCGCACCTGGGCAGAAACCTGGACCCGCTGTCGCCAATTGGCGTCGGCGCTTGAAAAACGCGGCCTTCAGCCCGGCCAAACGGTAGCGGCGATGTTGCCTAACATTCCGGCGATGTTTGAAGCCCATTTTGGGGTGCCTCTGACTGGCTGCGTGCTCAATACCTTGAATATTCGCCTGGATGCCGAAGCAATCAGCTACATGTTGGCCCATGGTGAAGCGAAAGCCGTTCTTGTTGACCCTGAATTTGCACAGGTCATCAACGAAGCCGTTGCCTTATTAGACGATAAACCGCTGATTATTGACGTTTTCGATCTGGAGTTTTTAGGCGAAACTCAAGGCATCGGTGAGGTTGAGTACGAAGCATTGCTCGCCGAAGGTGATGCTGACTATGCCTACAAACTGCCTGAAAATGAGTGGCAAGCTATTTCACTGAACTACACCTCGGGCACCACGGGCAAGCCCAAAGGGGTGGTTTACCATCACCGTGGCGCCTACCTAAACGCGGTCAGCAATATCTTAGAGTGGGCCATGCCGCATCATCCGGTGTACCTCTGGACCCTGCCGATGTTCCACTGTAACGGCTGGTGTTTCCCCTGGACAATTGCCGCCAACGCCGGTGTTAGCGTGTGCCTGCGCAAAGTTGATCCAAAGCGGATCAACGACCTGATTGTGGATGAGAAGGTCACGCACTTCAGCGGTGCGCCGATTATACTGAACGGCCTTGTCAACCTGCCTGCTGATCAGAAGCGTGAATTTGATCATCCCGTTAAAGTGACCACGGCGGGTGCCGCACCGCCTGCATCAGTGATTGCTGGTGTAGAGAAACTTGGTATTGAAGTGACCCATGTGTACGGGTTAACCGAGGTGTATGGCCCGGTGACGGTGTGTGCTTGGCGTGAATCGTGGAATGAGTTACCGCTGGAAGCCCGTGCCAAAATCAAGGCGCGCCAAGGGGTGCGTTACCACATGCTTGAAGCGCTTTGTGTTGCCGACCCGTTGACCCTTGAGCCCGTCGCAAAAGATGGCGAGACCATCGGTGAGATTTTGATGCGCGGCAACAACGTAATGAAGGGCTATCTGAAGAATGCCGAAGCTACTGAGGAAGCCCTGGAAGGAGGGTGGTATCACACCGGCGATCTCGCGGTTTGGCACGCGGATGGCTACATCGAAATTAAAGACCGCTCTAAAGACATCATCATTTCTGGCGGTGAGAATATCTCCACTATTGAAGTAGAAGATGCCATTTATAGCCACCCAGCGGTAGAGGAAGCCGCCGTTGTGGCCAAGCCCGATGAAAAGTGGGGCGAGACTCCATGCGCGTTTGTTAAATTAAAAATCGGTTATGGTGAAATTACCGAAGCCGACATTATTGCCCATTGCCGAGAGCATTTAGCGAGCTTCAAAGTACCGAAGACAATCATTTTTAGCGAATTGCCAAAAACGTCAACGGGCAAAATTCAAAAATTTGTTTTGCGCGAAGAAGCGAAACAGCACTGATTCAGGGGATAAATAACGATGAGTGAACAACCAATCGGTGTAGTGGGAGCAGGCACCATGGGGCAGGGGATCGCTCAGGTCGTCGCTGCCAGTGGTTTTACGGTTCGTCTCTTTGATGTCGCCGATGAGCAGCTTACCCACGCTCAGGCTAATATTGATAAAGGCCTTGGCAAGCTGGTCGCGAAACAGAAAATCAGCGAGCCAGCTAAGCAGGAAGCGCTGGCGCGGCTTTCCACGACCACTGATCTCGAAGCGTTGAGTGACTGCGGTATTATTATTGAAGCCGCACCAGAACAACCCGCGCTGAAAGAAAAGCTGTTTCGTGATCTGAGTCATTTAAGCAGCGATGCTATTCTTGCCTCTAACACTTCGTCACTCTCACTAACGCGGTTGGCTGCTGTGTGTGAGCGACCCGAGCGGGTAGTGGGTATGCACTTTTTTAACCCCGTGCCGGTGCTCAAGTTAGTGGAAGTGATTCGTGCCGAGCAGACCTCTGATACCACCGTTGAGCGCATAGAAGCGTTGGCAAAGGCGCTGGGTAAAACGGCGGTACCGATTGGTGATTCGCCAGGCTTTGCAGTTAATCGCTTGTTGGTGCCGATGATTAATGAAGCCGCCTTTATTGTTCAAGAAGGAACCGCAACGCCAGAGGCCATCGACGAAGCGATGAAGCTTGGCGCTGCCCATCCAATGGGACCATTGGCGCTGGCGGATTTGATTGGCCTTGATGTTTGTCTGGCGATCATGAACGTGTTGCAGGAAGGCTTTGGCGATCCGAAGTATCGTCCCTGCCCGTTGCTGAAGCGTATGGTGGATGCAGGGTATCTGGGACGTAAGAGCGGTCGCGGCTTCCATATATACGAGTGAGCACGCGTAAGCGCATCAGGTCAGTCAAGCGCGACAAAAGAAGTGATTGCCTACCAACCAAGCGTTCGCTAGGGTTGGTAGGTGTTCACTTTAAATGCGTAATAACAATTAAGGAGCCTGTATGAGCGATGCAGTGATTGAAAAAGTTGATAACGACGGTGTAGTACGCCTAACGATTAATCGCCCTAAGGCATTGAATGCACTGAACAGTGACGTGCTGAGTGCCTTAGAAGCTTATCTTGTGGAGCTTGAAACGCATCCACGTTTACGCGCTGTCATCATTACCGGTGCTGGTGAAAAGTCGTTTGTTGCCGGTGCTGATATCACTGAAATGCGCGATAAAACGCCAGAAGAAGCGCGTGCTTTCGCTACCCAGGCACTGCGGACTATCAAGCGCTTAGAAACATTGCCCGTGCCGGTGGTCGCGCTAGTGAACGGGTTTTGCCTTGGCGGCGGCTGCGAATTGGCGTTGGCCTGCGACTGGGCGGTAGCTAGCGACAACGCTGTCTTCGGCCAGCCAGAAGTGTTGCTAGGTGTGATTCCTGGCTTTGGCGGCACCCAGCGTTTGCCGCGTCGTGTTGGTCCTGCCATGGCGATTGATCTGGTAACCACTGGCCGCAAAATCGATGCTCAGGAAGCGTTACGCATTGGGCTAGTCAACCGTGTTATGCCCCAGGCTGAGCTGGAAAGTTATGTAGAAGAGCTCACCAAGCAACTTAAAGGCAATGGCCCGTTGTCAGTACGCGGCGCGAAGCAAGCCGTTCACGATGGGTTAGATCAAGACCTTGATAGCGCTTTGGCGCTGGAAACCAGCCTATTTGCGCTCTGTTTTGCTGGCGAAGAGCAGAAAGAGGGCATGGGCGCTTTCGTTGAGAAGCGCAAACCCAACTTCTAAGCGTTCACTTATTCATTTTTACTTCTTTAGGGGGTGGCGCTTGCGCCACCCCCGTTTTATTCTCAGGCTTACTATCTTAACTCTCTATGGAGTTGCCACGATGCAATGGGCCGCGTTTATCCTCGCCGCGCTTGGTTTTGCTTACCTACCCGGACCTGCGATGTTGTACACCGCAGCGCAAACCCTGGGGCGAGGCCGACGGGCAGGATGGTTAGCAGTTATCGGTGTGCATATCGGTTGCTACGTCCACGTGATTGCTGCCGCGCTAGGCTTGGCGCTACTGTTTGCGGCTATTCCGCCAGCTTACATAGCGATGAAGGTCATCGGTGGGCTTTACCTGCTCTGGATGGGGCTGCGTCTCTGGAAGCAGGGCATTCGCTCTCATGGCGACGAAGTTCCACTGGCGACCACTAAGCGCGTACTGCGTGACAGCTTTCTGGTCGAAGTGCTCAACCCTAAGACGGCGCTCTTCTTCGTAGCGTTTCTACCTCAATTTGTTCAGCCCGACAGCGCCATACCGGTGGCATGGCAACTGCTTTGGCTGGGTATCGCCACTAATGCGTTGTTCTCTTCGGCAGATGTCATGGTGGTGCTGCTGGCTAGCCCGCTGCGGGAGTGGCTACAAAAGTCCCATGGCTCCTCCAGGTTGATTCAACGCATTGGCGGCGGCGTATTAATGGGATTAGGAGGCAATACCCTAGCTCAGGCGGCGCGTTAAGAGGGGCTTTATATCGACGGATTTAATTTCCCATCCTGTGCTTTACTTATTCACAGCGCTTCGGATATGCCCTGTGTTTCGATAAATCCGCTACACTGGCGCAAATTTTAGATGGATATTTCCAATGGCGTTGAGTGCTACCCCTTACAAAGTTGATGTTAACCTGACCGACCTTGATCGCAATGTCTATGAGACGCTGCGTTTTACCGTGGCTCGGCATCCTTCTGAAACCGAAGACCGGATGTGCGCACGTTTAATCGCCTACCTATTGTGGTACAGCGAAGCGCTCGCTTTTGGTCGTGGCCTTTCCGATGTGGACGAACCCGCCTTGTGGGAAAAAAGCTTGGATGGCCGCGTGCTGCATTGGATAGAAGTCGGTTTGCCGGACGCCGAGCGTCTTACTTGGTGTTCACGCCGTGCGGAGCGAGTATCACTATTAGCTTATGGGCGAGTAGATCTTTGGGAAAATAAAGTGCTACCGGCGGTGGCGTCGCTTAAGAATGTACATGTAGCGGGGCTACCGCAAGAGGCACTTGCTACTATCGCAGAGGGTCTGCCACGGTCCATTAACTGGGCAGTCATGATCAGCGACGGCTCGCTGTTCATTACCGATGAAAATGGCCAGCATGAAGTCACTCCTCAGTGGCTTCTCCGTGATCGTTAGAAAGTTCAAAGCTAGCGAGTGGCCATGCATGGTGTGGCGACGTTTTTTCACGACAGGATGTCGTGATAGGCAGTGAGTTAGCGATGTAGATAGCAAGAAAGTTCGCTTGCTATCTATTCGTGCCATTACATACAATCATTCATGTTTGTTAATAATTGATCGCTCTTGCTTTCCCCAATACTCAAGGATTGAGCTATGAATAATACCTCTGCTCTAGGCAGGAAGGTGCTGCTTGTTATTTTACCGTTAAGCCTAATGCCCGCATTGGCCGTGGCTAGCGACAGCTCCCTGTCGGTAAAGTTTGAAAATGATGGCCTTGCCAGCAGTGATGACGGTCACTTTACCAGTGGTTTTGAGCTTAACTGGACCTTTACGCCGCAAGAAGCAAGTGGGTGCAACGCCTTGCGACAGCGCTGCCCGATAGTCTTATCGGCCAAGCGGATAAGGCGTCTTATCGTTTGATTCACCAGATTTATACGCCGAACAATATCGAGCGTCGCGCGTTGATCGAGGATGATCGCCCCTATGCAGGTCTTGTCTACGGCGGAGTGTCGCTCTATGAAGACGTGCCGATGGGGCAGTGGACGCAAGCGACCGATTTACATCTCGATATTGGGCTCGTGGGGCCATCCTCTCTTGCTGACAGTATTCAGCGCGAAGTACACCGTGTCACCGATAGCGATCGTCCCCGAGGCTGGCAAAATCAGCTGGGCGATGAGGCGCTGGTGAATTTAACCGTTCGTCGCCAATGGTGGAGTGACATACCGCTAGCCGGTAAACAGTTCTCCCACGGCCCCAGTGTGGGGGCAGCGTTAGGCAACTTATATACCTATGCTAGTGCTGGCTATAGCGTACGCTGGGGAGATGATGCCGAAGGTATTCCTGCGCTGACACCCAACCCGGGTAGCCGTCATCTAATGAGTGGCCATCGTGGGTGGCAGTGGTATCTGTTTGCAAATGTAGAAGGCTATTACATGGCGCAGAACCTAACACTGGATGGTAATACATTCAGAGATAGCCACTCCGTTGACCGTGAAGAATGGGTAGCTGAAGCCTCCGCAGGACTTGCCATGGCCTGGGAGGACTGGCAAGTAACGTATGCTGCTGTTCAGCGTACTCGTGAGTTTGATGGACAAGATGAGCAGGACAAATTCGGTGCGATTACGTTAACGAGACGTTTTTAGAGTGGTGATAAACAGACGCGATAAACAGAAGCAATCAACGTATTATCGATACGCCCGTCAGTATGACGAAAGGGAGTGTTTCCTCTTGTGAAATACACTTATGCAATTAACTGCGCTGACGGGAGTAGTCGACAGTGGTAATCTGCGGCACTTTGTTTCTTAACACTTAAGGACGCACCGTGAATATTAAAGCGAATCTCTCTATTCTAGATATTGTTGGCCACTTGCTGATTTGGGTCGTGCTAACGATTATTACTTTCGGGATTGCACTGTTTTTCTTCCCCTACTCGTTTTCACGCTTTGTGATTAATCGTACTTCAGTGGTGGATACAGCAACAGGCGTAGAACGTAAGATGGTGTGTGATATCAATATTTTTAGCAATATTGGTCATATCATTTTGTGGATGATTATCTCAGTTTTGACGCTTGGGCTTGGGTATATTTTTTATTTCTATCGTGTTTGGAATTACGCACTGAATAACTCTCGCGTCCAGTAACTAGAAGAAGTGCTGCTTTCAAAGGCTTTTGCCACTCAGCGGCTCAATCGTTAGGTAGATGAAAGCCTAGTGTCTGCCCAGTTCTTGACTCCGCTAGGAGCGCTAGAGCTGGGTTCACAAGGCTTTATTTTGAGCGCTTTGCCGGTGAGTGAAGGTGCCCCTGTAGTGCCGAGTCCGGATGATTGGTGTGAACGGTTAGTATAAACAGTCAGTGTGGATGCTTAATAAGCACCTTAACCAATCGCCGTACAATAGGCGATACGAGGTTAATTACCGGTAGAGCAACTGCAAAAGCAAAGAGCCATGCTTTCAGCCAAACAAAGACAATGCCTTCAATGAAGCCGACATTGTAGAGCGTAATCACCAGCGACATAATGCACGACATAAACAGTGCCATTAAGAAAGAAAATATCAGCTGGGCGTATTTTGGATCAAACATGGACTGCCTCTGTCAGACACACTATGAATAATGAAGTAAAAATCGCTAACTAAATCAGGATCGATAATGCAGTAAAGAGCGATAGTGGAACACGGTAAATCGCCATCCTTAGCGATCGTTAGCCAATGCGGCCGCCTTACCGGTTCACAGTTGTCCTTGGTTTAACGTTTATCTTCGGTCTTGTGATCAAAATCACTGGCATCGTGGCGCTCGTGGAGCTGTTCGCCAGGCTCTCCCCAGGTGCGGTTAACCATTCGGCCACGTTGAACGGCTGGGCGTGCGTCAATCTCATCGGTCCAGCGTAAGACGTTCTGATAGGTATGGGCGTCTAAAAACTCAGCGGCTTCATACACGCGGTTTTTTACCAGTGCGCCGTACCATGGGTGAATCGCCATATCTGCGATGGTGTACTCATCACCCGCCATAAAACGGTTATCTGCTAAGTGACGATCCAATACATCCAACTGACGTTTCACTTCCATGGTATAGCGATCAATCGGGTACTGGTATTTTTCTGGTGCGTAAGCATAAAAGTGACCAAAGCCACCACCCAGCATGGGCGCGCTGCCCATTTGCCAAAATAACCAGGATAGGCACTCGGTCCGCTTCGCTGGGTCGTTGGGTAAGAACGCAGCAAATTTCTCAGCTAAATAAAGCAGAATCGCACCTGACTCAAAGACCCGCTGGGGCGGAGTGGTGCTGTGATCCATTAGCGCTGGAATCTTAGAGTTAGGATTTACCTCAACAAAGCCGCTGCCAAACTGATCACCTTCGCCAATTTGTATCAGGTGAGCATCGTATTCCGCTTGTTTAATACCCTGTTCCAGCAGCTCTTCAAGCATTACGGTGACTTTCACGCCGTTTGGGGTTGCCAGAGAGTAAAGCTGTAGCGGATGCTTGCCCACGGGTAATACTTTCTCGTGGGTCGCACCAGCAACGGGGCGATTGATGTTAGCGAATTTTCCACCGTTACCAGGTTCCCATTTCCAAACCCGCGGTGGCGTATAGGTCGTGTTGTCGCTCATGATGTCCTCGCTATTCCTACAATAAAAAAGGGCGGTGCGGCGACTCACCCGAAATGTTGCGGCTACTAAGGCGTTATGGGGCCTTAAAATGTGGGTACAAGGATAGTGGGTTGTTAGTCTGATAATAAATAGTTATTTACCATGGAGAAATGTGATGCGGACTATTGGCGTATTAGGCGGTATGAGCTGGGAGTCGACACAAAGCTATTATCAGGCGCTAAACCAAGGGATTAATCAGGCTCTTGGCGGTTTTCACTCAGCGCAGATTGTGATGGTAAGTGTTGATTTTGCTGAAATAGAAACCTTGCAGCAGCAGGGCGATTGGCAAACTGCTGGCCAGTTACTCGCAAGCGCTGCCAAACGTATTGAAGAGGCTGGGGCAGAGTGTTTGCTGTTGGCCACCAATACCATGCACAACGTCGCGCCTGCGATTGAAGCCGCTATTCAGATTCCCTTTTTGCACATCGCCGATGCTACCGGGGAAAAATGTCAGAGTGATGGCGTGACTCGGGTTGGGTTGATAGGCACCCGTTTTACGATGGAGCAGGACTTTTACAAGGCGCGCTTAAAAGAGCGCTTTGGGATTGATGTCGTCATTCCGAATGAGCAAGAGCGTGCCGAGGTGCACCAGGTCATTTTCGACGAGCTATGCCATGGTCATATCCACGCCTCATCGCGTGAGCGTTATCTGGATATTATGACGTCGCTACACCAGCAGGGCGCCGAGGCGATCATTCTAGGTTGTACCGAGATAGCGCTGTTGGTTGAGCAGAAACACACCCAGATACCGCTGTATGACACCACCGCTCTGCACGCAAGCAAAGCGGTGGCTTGGGCGCTAGGTAATTAAACCAGCGTCAGAGTGACATCGATATTTCCGCGGGTAGCGTTGGAGTAGGGGCACACAATATGGGCTTTATCGACCAGTGCTTGGGCAACGTCTTTTTCCAAACCAGGCAAGCTAATTTTTAGCTCAACTTCAATGCCGAAACCGGTAGGAATAGCGCCAATACCGACACTGCCATCGATCTGGGTATCGTCGGACAGTTTAACTTTTTCCTGGCTGGCGACGTGCTTAAGAGCACCTAAAAAGCAAGCAGAGTAGCCTGCAGCAAACAGCTGTTCGGGATTGGTGCCTGCACCGCCGGCGCCACCTAGCTCTTTGGGTGTGCTGAGCTGAACATCCAGCGCGCCGTCAGAGGACTTAGCATAGCCCTCGCGGCCGCCAGTGGCGTGAGCATGTGCGCGGTAAGCAACAGTTTCAATAGACATAGATTATTTCCTAAACCTGGTTGTTATGGGCATGGCTGTTATGAGCCAAACGTGTGTTTGGGGGTTTAATTTAGTGCAGCTTTATTTT
The DNA here is from genome assembly GCF_014897885.1 of Halomonas sp. 3D7M. Lineage (NCBI taxonomy): Bacteria > Pseudomonadati > Pseudomonadota > Gammaproteobacteria > Oceanospirillales > Halomonadaceae > Halomonas > Halomonas sp. 3D7M. The sequence continues at coordinate 57,432 of NZ_JABUZF010000208.1, forward strand.
GCGCGCAAGTGAATGGGTGAAGAAATTACCTACCCGGCCACAACGTTCAGCTGGTTACTTGACCTTAAGTAAGTTTTCGCGCAGTTGGACTAAATCCTCTTTCAGTTGGTTGAGTGCTTCAACCGACTTTTCGCTGGCGTTGACCACACAGCTGGGAATATGGCGCGCCTGTTCACGAAGCGAGCGGCCTTTATCGGTCAGGAATAACTCGACGACACGTTCATCTTGCAGGCTACGCTGCCGGATAAGTAGCTGATCACTTTCAAGTCGCTTTAGTAGCGGCGTTAACGAGCCAGGATCTGTAAGTAAGCGTTTGCTTAGGGTACCTACTGTTAGGCCATCTTCTTGCCACAGTACCAGCATGGCGAGGTATTGCGGGTAAGTGAGCCCCAGCTCTTTGAGCAGAGGTTTATAAACTTTGGTCATCATCAGTGATGTTGAATACAGCGCAAAGCAGAGCTGGTGATCTAGCTCTAATTCGCTACAAGGGTCTAGCGCTGGCATGTCGACTCCAGGACAGGGTGCATAACGCGTAATGTAGCGCGCGGGGAAGTGAGTAGCTATCCCTAGACGTTGGTCGTAAGTTGGTCGTTTTGTTTTGACACCGCGTGTTGCGATAGCTAGCCTTCACGTATCGGATGTTACCGGTAACAATTTGTTGGAACATAAACTGCAAACCTGATGGCCGATACGATTCGATAGCCTTTCGGTAAATAGCCAACCAACAACAACGACTATTCTGGAGATAACGTCATGACAACGATCTGGCGCAGCACGCTTACTCTGGTCGGCGCGACCACTCTGACTTTTGGCATGGCACATGCTCAAGGCCCTGAACTTTCTGATCCGCCCGCGATTGAAGGCGACGTAGTGGCTGACCACGGCAGTCACACCTTGCGTATGGGCATTGGCCTGTCCGAAACATCGCCGCAGTTTCTCTCTAGCCAGTACTTCGGTGAAATTCTTGAGCAACGTACCGATGGTCGTATTACGGTCAATGTTTTTCCCAACAGTCAGTTGGGCGACGATGTCCAAATGATGGAAATGCTGCAAACCGGCACCTTGGATATGACCTATCCTTCAAGCTCGGCAACGACTGGGTACGTGGAGGCACTTTCAGCATTTGATTTGCCGTTCCTACTACCGAGCCGAGAAGCCGCAGTGGCTGTTATGCAGAGTGACGTGGCTCAGGGAATGCTGGATGCGTTCGAGGGTACCGGTTTAAAAGCGCTGACGTTCTCTGAAAACGGCTATCGTCAGCTGTCTAACAGCGCACGCCCTGTCGAATCGCCAGAAGATGTGGCTGGCCTGGAAGTCCGCGGCCTGAGCGTGCGCACCATGCAAAACCCGGTTCACCTGGCAATTTGGGAAGCGTTAGGTGCCAACCCAACACCAATGGCCTTCGGCGAGCTATTTTCGGCGCTTGAGCAAGGCGTTGTGGACGGTCAGGAAAACCCGTGGAGCACCATCCTTACCTCTAACTTCAATGAAGTGCAGGATTACGGCACCGAGACACGCCACGTTTATACGCCATTTATCATGATGCTTTCCGAGCGTACCTGGAACCGCATGGCACCTGAGTATCAAGCGCTGGTGCAGGAAGCCGCCCGACAGTCGGCTGAGTACGAAATCCAACTTTCTGCCGAGTATGACGACTGGTCGCGTGAACAGTTAGCAGCACGCGGTATGCAAATTACCCGCTTAAATGATGAGCAGTTAGCCGCTTTCCAAGACGCCGTGCAGCCTGTTTATGAAGAGTGGGCGCCGCGTATCGGTGAAGATCTGATTGCTGAAATCCAACAAATCGTGGAAGACAGCAGCCACTAATCTGCTACGTATCGCGCACCATCGGGCAGGCCCGCACGCCTGCCCGACTTGTCAGCGCCCCTCGGAGTTTTTATGACACCCTCTTCTACTCCCCCAAACGCGGTGACTTCTACAGCACCATCGTTGGAAGATCCGTCGGTTTATTTGAACGACCCTAATCGCAAGCTGCTTGAGATTGATACTGAGACGCGTCAGGGTCCTGCGCTGTTCCGCTGGTTAACACTCGCTATGGAGTATTTGATTGGCGCTATTTTGGCGGCGCTGATTGTCGCGGTTTCCAGTAATGTCGTTGGCCGCTCTGTGTTCAATCATTCACTGCCTTGGGTCGATGAGCTGGCGCGCATGCTGTTTATTTGGCTGGTCTTTATCGGCGCAGCGGCGGCGTTTGCACGCTATGAGCATATTGCTGTCGATGCGCTGGTGAGACGGTTGCCGTTGCGTGTCGCGCACATGCTCTATTGCTTACAACACCTGATTATTAGTGGGCTGATGCTAGTGATGATTTGGGGCGGTTATCAAGTGCTCACGCGCTCAAGTGGACGCTCCGCGATCATGGGCGTACCGCTAAGTTTGGTCAGCCTGTCGTTGGTGTTGTGCGTCATTTTTATCGCGGCGGTATCGCTCTGGCGTATGTGGGTCAGCGTGGGAGTTATCCGTCAACCGCATCGCCAATCGGCTGACTTACCAGGGGAGCGTTAATCATGCTGTGGATTTTTCTAGCCATATTATTGGCGTCTATTGTGATTGGTTTGCCGATTGCGTTTGGCCTAGGGGTAGCAGCCTTAGTCATGGCGGTGCTGTCTGATATCCCGCTATCGATTATGATTGAGCAGTCAATTCGTGGCGTAAATAGCTTCCCGCTGCTGGCGATCCCCTTCTTTATTCTCGTCGGCGAAGTGATGAGTAATGGTGGTATTGCACGACGCTTGATGGAGCTTGCTGGCGCGTTAGTTGGCTTTATGCGCGGCGGACTTGGTCAGGTAGCGATTACCGGTTCGATGTTTTTTGGTGGGATCAGCGGCTCGGCGGTTGCGGATACCGCAGCGACTGGCGCAATGATGATCCCATCGATGAAACAGCAAGGTTACACCGCCGCAAATGCCACGGCGATTAACACCGTGTCGTCGGTGATCGGCATTATTATTCCACCGTCTATACCGCTTATTTTATATGGCATTGTTACCGAGACGTCGATCAGTCGTCTGTTTATCGCGGGGATTGTGCCTGGCCTGTTAATTGGCGCCGCGCTCATGGTGACCACCTTTATTCTGGCGAGCAAGCAGGGTGGCGGCGTTCGCCAATTCCGTTGGGATCGGTTGTGGAAAGCGTTTAAGGATGCCTGGTTAGCGCTGGTGCTCCCTGTGATCGTTATTGGCGGCATTATTGGCGGCGTGTTTACTGCCACTGAAGCCGCTGTGGCTGCTTTGCTTTACTCGCTGTTCATTTCTTTGCTGGTATACCGTGAATTTAAGCTCAGCGAGTTGGGCGGTATGTTAATTCGTACCGCAAGGCTCACTGGCATGGTGATGATGTTGTTGGCTTTTGCCACCGTTATTGCGTGGTTTTTAACCATTAACATGGTTCCACAAACCTTAGTGCGCCAAGTACAGGCGATTACCCAGGAGCCGTTTTTGCTGCTGCTGATCGTGGCGGGGCTACTGCTATTGGTGGGGTTTGTAATGGACCTAACGCCAGCCATGGTGATTATGGCGCCAATGCTTGCACCGATCGTGACATCGGTGGGTGTTGATGCCGCTTACTTTGGCGTTCTAATGGCCTTTATTTTAGGCATTGGGTTGTTAACCCCGCCGGTTGGTACCTGTCTGTACGTTGGGTGTGGTGTCGGCAAGGTGTCTATGGAGTCCCTGGTAAAAGCCATGCTGCCTTACTACGCCGCCTTGATCGTTGTTCTGGTGGTGCTGATTGCGTTCCCTGGCATCGTTACTTGGCTGCCTGACCTCACCGCCGTGCGCGGCAATTGATAGGAGCATCGAGTGAATAAGCCATCACATCGTATTCTTGTCATGGGCGTTTCTGGATCAGGGAAGTCGCATATCGGACAGCAGTTAGCAGCAGCGCTGGGCGCAACGTTTATTGACGGTGACGACCATCATTCACCGGCTAATGTGGCGAAAATGGCCAGCGGCACGCCACTCAATGACAACGATCGTCGTGACTGGCTGGCAACGCTTGCTGACTTGTTCGCGGCTCATAAAGCGCGCAATGCGTCCGTGGTCATCGCCTGTTCCGGCCTTAAAAAACGCTATCGGGATCGCCTGCGCGAAGGTGACCCTGCGCTGCATGTTTTATATCTAGAAGGAAGCCATGCGCTTCTGCGTGAACGGTTAGCAACCAGGGCAGGGCACTTCTTTAAAGGTGATAATATGCTGGCAAGCCAGCTCGCCGATTTAGAGCCGCCAAGCAGTGATGAAGCGATGACCGTCTCCATTGCGCTATCGCCTAGCGAGATTGTCGAGCACTTTACGGCGGCGCTAGCGCCTACGCTACGCGTTCATTAGGCTAAAGGATGGGATAGGCGAGGGGCCGTACTATTCGCTATGGTATGGCCCCTGCGCATTTTACAGACCTGTATTTAGTAGGCTTACGTACTTAACAGACTTACGCACTTAACAGAACAGTCAGTGACGCCATTGAAGAAAAAACGCCCGACATTACAAGATATTGCTGATCGCGTTGATGCGACAAAAATGACCGTCAGTCGCTGCTTGCGAGACCCTGAAACGGTATCGGAAGGGCTTCGCGAACGTATTTTTAGCGTTGCTGAACAGATTGGCTATATTCCCAATCGGGCACCAGACCTGCTTTCTCGGGCAACCAGCCACTCTATCGGCGTGCTGGTACCATCGCTGACCAACCAGGTATTTGCTGATGTCATTGTCGGTATCGAAGCGTACACCGAGCCTGCCGGTTATCACTTAATGCTGTCTCACTACGGTTACAGCCCTGAGCTTGAAGAGCGCAGTTTGGCCTCGCTGCTCTCTTATAATGTGGATGGCGTCATCTTGTCTGACCGCGATCACACGCCGCGTAGCCTGCGAATGTTGGAGACAGCCGGTATTCCTATTGTGGAAATTATGGATACCCGTCGCCCACCACTGCAGCAGGCGGTGGGTTACGATAACGTGCAGGCCGCTTACGATATGGTCAGTGAGATGATTCGCCGTGGCAGGCGTCAGGTGATTTATCTGGCTGTGCGTCTGGATGAGCGGACACGCCAGCGTGAGCAAGGCTATCGCCAAGCGATGGAAGAGCAAGGGTTAACGCCGATAACGCTGCAGAGCAGTCAGCGCTCTTCCTACAGCGTCGGGGCGGCGCTCATGCAGGAAATTCAACGAGATCACCCTAGTGCCGATGGTGTTTTCTGCACCAACGACGATGTTGCGGTGGGGGCTTACTTTGAGTGTTTGCGCCATGGCATCAATGTCCCCGAACAGATGGCGATTGCTGGGTTTCATGGCCACGATGTCGGCCAGGCGATGAGCCCGCGCCTTGCTAGCGTTATTACACCTCGGCAAGCCATTGGGGAAGCCGCTGCGAAAGCGCTATTGTCACGCATTCGTGGCGAAGTACCTGAACACCAAATCATGGATTTGGGGTATCGAATTGAGACGGGTAAAACACTTTAGCTTCTGGGTAGCTAGCGGCGAGCCAGCAAACTCGATAGGCTGTTAATTAAAGATTGGTCATTAAAAAAGCCATTAAAAAATCGCTATAGAGAGCATGAGACCGCCGTGAATATTACCCAACTCATTGTCTACCCGGTTAAATCCTTAAAGGGAATTAACGTTACCCAAAGTGAACTCCATGGCCATGGGTTAGCCTGGGATCGCCGCTGGATGCTGGTGGATGCCCAGCAGCGTTTTGTTACTCAGCGCCAGCTACCACAGCTTGCCACCATCGCGGTCGAGTTAACCGATCAGGCATTGGTACTATCTCACCCGAAGGTAGACCCGATCGCGATTCCCCTTGAAGACCCCCAAGGTAATTTGCGCCTGGTAAAAGTGTGGAACGACCACTGCAAAGCAGTGCCAGAAAGCGAGGATGTATCGCACTGGCTTGTGGCGGCATTGGGCGAGCAAGCACAAGGCATTAGCTTAGTGCGCTTTGCTACCGAGTTTACGCGTTCTGTTGAAGAAGATTTTCTGGCGGGGGGCGAGGCCCATACCTACTTTTCTGATGGCTACCCTTTCTTGATAACCACCACCGGCTCTCTGGATGCCTTGAATCAAGCGCTTGTTGCCAATGGGCAATCCTCTGTGCCGATGAACCGTTTTCGGCCGAATATTGTGGTCGATTGTGATGATGCCTGGGCGGAAGACCAGTGGGCCACACTCGCGGGCCAGAGTGGCTATGAGCTGACGCTTCGCAAACCCTGCCAGCGCTGCAAAATTACCACAGTGGACCAGCAAACCGGCACCGTGCCGCAACAGGCAGAACCACTAAAAACGCTGCTTTCCCTGAACACTCAGCCTCATCTTAAAGGCGCACATTTTGGCCAAAACGCCACGCTAACTACCGGGCAAGGTAGCACTATTCGTGTGGGGGATGAGGTGGTGCCAACGCGCCGCGCGACCTAAGCCTTAATAGTCCGGTAGCAATGGCGGTGCCTGCTAGGGTAATGACCATGCCAGCCACCACTTGAAGACTCAGCGTCTCATTAAGTAACAAGTAGCCCCATAGCAGTGCGCTGACAGGGACCAAAAAGGTGACGGTTGAGGTCGCTGTGGCCCCTGCGCTAGCTAATAGGCCGAAATAAAGTAGGAAGGCTAATGTGGTGCTTAGCATCGCCAGCGCCAGGGCGTTACCCCAGGCGAGCACGCTGACAGGCTCGCTAGGCCAGAGCAGCAAACCAGGTACCAGTAACACCAGGGCTGACATCGCGCTGCTACCAGCCGCCAACACGCGGCTGGGTAGATGACTCAAGCGCGTTTTCGAGTAGTTACCAGCAAGTCCGTAGCAAAACGTGGCACCGAGTACCGCAACAATAAACCAGCCGTCGCCGCCTAGAGTGAAGTCTAGCCGGTCAGCAGACAGCACATACACACCCACTAGCGCTAGTGCGAGACCAATGTACTGCTGACGTTGGATGGGGGTGGCAAAAAAGGCGGCACCTAGTAGGGCCGTGAAAATCGGTGTGGTGGCGTTTATCAGCGAAGTAAACCCCGCCTCTAACCGTGTTGTCGCTAACGCCAACAATGAGAAAGGCAGCACATGATTCATCACACCCAGCAGGAGTAACGGTCCTTTGTGCTGCCAGATCAGTTGCAGGTAGCGCAGGCTCAGGAGCAGCGGCACCAAGAGCAAAGCGCCAACTCCCATCCTGACTAACACTAGCGGAATGGCACCAAATTCCGGTGCGGCTACACGCATAAAAATAAACGACAGCCCCCATAGGGAGGAGAGCAAAACCAAACGCAGCGCATCAGCCGATGACATGATGTGTCCTTAGATTCATTGCGGCGACCATAGGTGTGGTGAGTGCCATAGTGCTGCTCAGCTTAACGATAAAGCGTTGGAAAGCGAATAGCGTAGAACCGCTAAGAAGTAGTATAGACATGTTGATCGAGTAAATTCGGCAGCGGCGCCAGAATCAGCTACGCTGATTGAGTTGGCGGGCGCAGTGACTGCGTCCTAAAACGAGATGACGCTAACTATCAGAGGAAAGGAGAACGGAATGGATAGTAAAGCAAGCGCACGTTGGGAAGGTGGACTCAAAGATGGTCAAGGCAATGTGGCGACGGAAAGTGGAGCATTGGATGCTGGCTATTCGTTCAAACAGCGCTTTGAAGGAGCACCCGGCACCACCCCGGAAGAGTTAATTGGCGCTGCCCATGCAAGCTGTTTCTCAATGGCGCTTTCCATGATTCTTGGAGAGAAAGGCTTTACCGCTGATGCTATTGATACCAATGCGCGCGTAACGCTTTCACAAAGCGCAGATGGTTTCGATATTTCCAGCATTCATTTGGACGTTGTTGCCAGCGTAAGCGGTGCCGATGACGCTGCTTTTCAAGAAGCTGCTGAAACAGCTAAAGCGAACTGCCCTGTTTCCAAAGTATTAAATGCTGACATAACTATGGACGCAACCTTAAAGGGGTGATTCGAACGCCAGGTAACGCCGAAAAGCGCTGCATGTATGCAGCGCTTTTTTATGATTTTTTCTGGGTACGCAATAGCTGCTTTAGGCATTTATGAAAAGGCGTTTATAAAAAGGGCCTTGTCTCTTATTAGCAAGGCCCCACTACTTACAACCGTTGATTGGTGTCTCTGTACCATCAAGGTTGCGATATTAATTAACGTTACTCGTTATTGCGGGCATTGTTAAGGTTCGCGCTGTCATCATTGCTATTCATCTCAGTATCGCGTTCTGTATGAAGATCATTGCCATGCTCATACTCTTCGGCATTTTCCAGCGCTTCTTGAGAGGCGTTTACGGATATAATGTAATCTTCGCCATCTTCATCCTTGGTAAGTTCAAGCGAATCCCACTCGATAGCGACATCTTTTTCGCCTATACCAAGGAAGCCACCAACGCCGACAACAACAGCATTAATTTGCCCATCCTCATCAATGATTAAATCATTGATGGTGCCGATATCTTCATCGTTTTCAACGCTGCTTTTTACTTGGTTGCCCGTTAGAGAATCCGAGTGGAAAGTGCCTTGCGGCGCTTGGGTCAAGTATGAAGCTTCCATGCCGGTCTGATTGTCATCACTTGCGTAGGCAATGCCAGCGACGGCAATTAAGGTAGGAATAACCAGCGTGCTGAGAAAAGTCGTTTTCATCGTTTTGCTCCTTGCATATTTATGCAGGGATTAACAGCTGAGCTGTTAATCCCTAAGTAACGTAGTAGCGATAAACTGGTTGGCGTTTTTCGAGCTCCTTGCTAGCCAACGCTACCCAGTAGGTTCCTTTTGATGGGTGGCGCTACTGTTCCTGTTGGTGATGAGTGAAGCCCGACACGTTGCTGTGCACAGGCACTTCTAAAGGTAGATGCTATGCGCTGTGTTGCAATGCTAATGAAGAACCCTTAACTAAGATCAATTCAAATACACATCAGCGTTAAACCAGGACGTGTTAGATTTATTAATAAACGTTAAAATTGCTCTCAATGAAACGTCTCACCCACGTTGGTCGTTGAGATTGCTGCGACAGTCTGTCGAATTGACCCATTCAGACCGCTTGTTCATATTCGTACGCAAATTGCCCCCACAGTGGCTTGCTTAACAGCAGGTAGCGCCTTGGGGCTATATAATAAAGGAGGCCCCATGACAGTTGCCGCACGGTATCAAACGCTTCGACAGGTTAAAAAATTGTGGGCTAGCAGTGTCGCTTTGGGAGCTTGGTTGTTTGCATCCAGTGCCGTTGCCAGTGAAAGTGAATTACCCAAAGGCCACTTTTTGCTCCCTGATGAAGGGAATATGGTGGGCGAGGTGTATACCGTTACGGCGAAAAAAGAGGATACCCTGCTCGACATCGCTCGCGAGCATAATGTGGGTTACGAAGAGATTCGCATGGCCAACCCGGATACCAGTATTTGGATACCAGGCGAAGGTACTGAGGTGACAATACCCGGCCAATATATTCTGCCAGACGAGCCGCGTACGGGCATTGTGATTAATGTTGCTGAGCTTAGGCTTTACTATTACCCAGAGGTAGAAGAGGGCAAGGCACCGCGGGTAGAGACGTATCCTATTGGAATTGGTCGCGATGCGTTCAATACGCCGCTGGGCATTACTAAGACCACCATGCGTCTTGAGAATCCGGCATGGTATCCACCCGAATCTATTCGCCAAGAAGCTGCTGAACGCGGTGATCCTGCGCCCGCGGTTGTTCCTCCTGGTGAAGATAATCCATTAGGGCAATACGCTATTTTGCTGGATATCCCTGGCTACTTAATTCATGGCACTAATCAGCCCGACGGTGTTGGCATGCGCGCTAGCCGAGGCTGTATTCGGATGCACCCAGAAGATATTGAATCGGTATTTTGGCGTATTCCAGTCGGCACGCAGGTAAACATTATCGACAGCCCCGTTAAGGTGGGCTGGGGGAGTAACGAAAATGCCTATGTTCAAGCTTTTACGCCCACGGATGAACAGAGTTTTGGAATGGAAACGCTGTTAGAGGTGGTTAGCCTAATTGAGGCTCACGAGGGTGATGAGCACGGCATTGATTACGAGCAGGTGCGTAATGTGCTGGAAAAAGCCAATGGCCAAGTTGTGCCACTTAGCTAGGCCGTTCGCTATCAACATGGGGGGCGCTGAGCGAGGAAACGAGCTCCAGCGCCACCGCTTGCCGCACCAGCTCTGCCAAGTTAGCAGCGTGCATGGCCTTCATGGCCCTTAACCGATAAACCTCGACGGTTTTTCCGCTTATCTCCATGTGCTCGGCAATTTCACGACTGGTCATTCCTTCTGCTACATGAATCACAATGCGCTGCTCTTTCGGGCGTAGCGATTGGTAACGTGTTCGCAGTATTGCCAACTGCTGCTGAGCGCGCTGCTGTTGATGAGCATTGCCCAGCGCCTGTTGCACGCTGTCAATCAGCTGCTGGTGGTTAAACGGCTTTTCAATAAAATCAAATGCGCCGTTCTTTAGTGCAGCCACTGCCATGGGGACATCGCCATGCCCTGTCATCATAATGACCGGCAGGGTAGCGCCTTGGTCAACCAGCTGCTGCTGCACTTGCAGTCCACTCATGCCTGGCATGCGAACATCAAGCAGCAGTGCGCCCAACTTATCGTGCTGACTCGCTAAGAATTGCTCGCCGTCATGAAACGCTTGAGCGGTTAATCCGACGGATTCAAGCAGCCAAACCAGCGATTCACGCAATGCTTGATCATCATCAACAACCGCAATGGTGGCGGTAGACTGTCGTTCAACACTACTGGTCATTACTGGCCCCTGTTGATGCACTGATTGCGCAATCATACTGTTTCTGTGCGAAGTGTGATGTCAAAGCATGCGCCTTTCGCGTTTTGCTGGGGGCGCAGAGTAAGCGCCCCGCCCATGCTCTCGATTAGCGAACGGCTAATTGCCAAACCCATTCCCAATCCTTCATCGCGGGTGGTGAAAAAGGCATCAAAAATGGTGTCTTGATGGTCTGGCGCTACACCTGGACCCTGGTCTTCAACGCTAAGGGTCAGCTGTCGATTGCCGCTTTTTTGCGCGGCAACGATGACCTGATCGGCATCAGGGAAGTCACGGCTCGCGGTTAGCGCGTTGAGCAATAGGTTAACGATTACTTGCTCAAGGGCAATAGGGTCCGCATAAATACGTGGCAGCCCGTGGGGTAATTGCTGAATAAGCTGAACGGGGGCCTGCTTATACTGCCAGTCGCACAGTTGAAAGGCGGCGGCAATGACGTGTTCAAGTACTAGGGGCCTGACACAGTGGCTGCGTTTACGCACAAAGCTGCGCATATGGCGGAGTCGTTCGGCAAGACGCTGTACCTGCTCATCAATACGGGCCAGTGGCAACTGTAGTTCGCTGGCGGGTAAGTTGGGCGTGTGTGTTGTTTTCAAAAGGGCGCCACTGGTGTAGTTGGCGATGGCACCAAGAGGCTGATTGAGTTCATGGGCAATATTAGACGCAAGCTCTCCGGCGGCGGCTAACCGGTTGGCATGGGCAATTTGTTCTTGGTGCCGACGTGCCTGGGCTTCGGCAGCTTTACGCACGCTAATATCGCGATTAATTAAGGCAAAGTGCCCAGGTTCTGCTCCGCGGCTGCGGTGGGTAAGCACGACACTTAGCACGGGAACTGAGCCGTGCGTGCTGAGCATTTCCAGCTCGCCGCTCCAGGAGCCATAGCGTTCCACAGCCGGAAAGACGACCTGCTCCAGTAGTGCCAACGAGTCACTAGGGTAAAGCGCTGACAGGGCAACTTGCATGGCATCTCGTGGGAGTGAAAAACAGCGCCGTGCCGCTTCGTTGGCACTAAAAATATGCTGATTAGGCCCTAAAAAAAGTACGTAGTCGGTAGTGGATTCGACCACCTGTGCTAAACGCTCTCTTGTGGCTTCGGCATGAACTCGGCGGCTCACGTCCCGAGAGACGCATAAAATATCAATTAGCTCGCCTGTGGCAGCATCTCGGCGGGTTCGGCTGGTGGTTTCAAACCAGATGTAGTGACCTGCCTTAGCCCGAAAGCGATACGTTTGCTGATAAAAACCGTCGTGATAGTAGACCCGAGGTGATTTGTTCAGCAGATCACTTAGATCAGCAGGATGAAACAGCTGATAGGCCGATACGCCAATCAGCTCTTCAGGTTCGTACCCTAGTAAGTCTCGCGCCGCTTGAGAGGCATATAAAAAAGTACCGTCGCGGGCATGGCGAGATATCAAGTCAGTGGTACTTTCTGCCAGCCACTGATAATGACGCTTCTCTTCTTCCAGCACTGCATTTTGCGCTTCTAGTGCTTTGATCCTGGCGATTAATGTGGCTTCGTTACTGGTGTCCATAGTGTTTCAACGCGCCGGGTCGAGCACGCCATCCAGCGAGGCGTTACGCCTAAACCAGCCAGCGATGCTGGCACGCGGATGCTGGGTTGGCAGCACCTCGTGGGGAATGGTTTCGGATAAAAAGCAGGCGAACGTTCCTGCTTCAGGCACTACGCGGGCGACTTCCAGAGAAGGGGTGTCGGGGTGATAAATGACCATCTCTCCGCCGCCATCTAAGGGCCACTGAGGGTTTAAGTAACCGACGGTTGAAATAACCCGGTTAGCTCGCCCTCGAAAACTGTCTAAGTGGCGTTGATAAAACGCGCCTGGCGGGTAGTGGGCAAAGTGAGCTTCATACTCAAACAACCCCAGGAAAAGCGCTTGATTGAGAGATAGCTGGAGTTCTGCCATGGCGTCAAGGTAGCGGCGTTGGGCTGCACTTTCTCTATCCAGCCAGTGAATGGCATCGCCGCGAATATCTTTGCGAAGATGATGTTCTTTGCCGCGGCCAATGCCAGCCTCATCAAGCACATCGTGTTCGGCCATATGGTGCAGCTCTCGGTGCAGCGCTTGGCAAAGATCTAGGTCTATCACGTTGTTACCCACGTACCAGCCTTGCTCAACAAGCGCATCAACCAGGGCAATATGGGCGATGGGGTTGATCGCTGGGGGGCTATTGCTATTGGGTAACGAGTTTGGCGCTGCAGAGGCAATCATTTCATGGTTCTCTTAGTCGGCATGCGAGCTGCTTTTGGTAGGCGACTGCTTCTCTCAGGATAGTGACGTAACGCCCCTGGTGGGCGCTGGTACAGGTCAATTGGCATGCCAAACCCTTCCGCCAGTAGTTCTACCAGCATCATGGCAGAAAGTCCCCAGATCACGTGGCCGTCGACATGGTAGCTAGGTACGTAGTGAGCAACGCCATCTACCGTTATTACATCGGTGTGGGTGCGCTTGTCGTCTAGAAAGTGGCTGAGTGGCACTTCAAAAATGGTGTCTAATTCTGAGGGATCTGCTACTAACGGTAAATCTGGCGGAATAATGCCGACCCATGGCGTGACTCGGATGCCATGTAGCGAAATAACGTCTGATAACCTTCCCAAGGGTTGTACAAAGGAAGGCGCTAGCGCAATCTCTTCTTGTGCCTCGCGAAGAGCCGTAGCATAGAGGTCGGCATCGCAGGCCTCGCGTTTGCCGCCGGGAAACGCGACTTGGCCACTGTGAGTGCTGAGATGGCTCGCTCGCCGTGTAAATAGCAGTGTGGGCGATGGACGCTCAACAATAGGCATTAGCACGGCAGCCTCGGGCATTACAACGTGGTCTAGCCGTTGGGGGGAGTGTTGTTGCAGTTGTTTGCGCAGTTTCTCTAACATAGGGCTTCCATTTACTTTGTTCTCTTTTACCCAGCAGCGGTTATTGACGTCAAGTACGTTAAAGCCTTGCCCCATCAGCCGTAGAGAAAACGCGATGAATTTTTGTAGTCAGTGTGGTGAAAAAGTCCGTTTTGCTGTTCCTGAAGGCGATGACCGTTCGCGCTATTTATGCGATGCCTGTGGCACTATTCATTACCAGAACCCGCGTATTGTGGCGGGGACGCTGCCGGTGATTGACGATAAAATATTGCTGTGTAAACGGGCGATTTCTCCGCGTAAAGGGTATTGGACACTCCCCGCGGGCTATATGGAAAACGCCGAAACCACTCAGCAGGCCGCCGCACGCGAGACCTGGGAGGAGGCCGTTGCAGAGGTCAAGCTGGAGGGGTTATACACGCTTATTGACCTGCCTCATATCAATCAAGTGTATATGATTTTTCGTGCAGAGCTTCTCGGTGGCTTTAGCGCAGGCCCTGAAAGCTTGGAAGTTGCGCTGTTCGAAGAGCATGAAATTCCTTGGGACGAGCTTGCTTTTCCAACGATTGAGCGCACGTTACAGCACTTTTATGAAGACCGTAAAAATGCCCACTACCCGCTGCATATCAGCTCAATTACCCCTGAAGATAGGGAGCGATATTTTGGCAGTGCCTAAGTTATATTGCTGTTTAGGCGTGGCTAGCAAGGTGATCTATTAAAGCCTTGTATTGCTGAATTACAGGTCGGCTAATTGCCAAACATCATAGGCCACCTCTTCATAGGGGTGGGCTAACTTCAATGCCGCAATCGCTGCCCGTATATACTCATCGCGGCAAACAAGTTCAACTTTCACTTCTTCGACAGTTTCCAGTGACCCTACGTGTCCAATATGAGGGTGCGCGCCCTCTAGTGGGCGGAACTGGCCGGTACCGCGGGTTTGAAAACAGCAGGCCTCATAATCACCAAGTCGGCCAGCTCCTGTTTCAAAGACCGCTTCTTTAACACTCTCGGCATCTTCAACGGGAACAAAAAAAGCAAGCTTGTACATAGTCATCTTTATCCTTATTAATAAACCATGGCGCAAGAGCCCTAGTGAAGGCGTTGTGCGACAATATTTCAAATTATAGGGCAGTGAGTGTGTCAATGGATAAGTTTGAGGTGAAGCTTGATCAGGCGGCCAGAGCTGCTTGGATGTCTTATGTCGGCGGTATGACTCAGGATGAAATTGCCAACCAATTAGGGGTTTCTCGACCCGGTGTCCAGCGCCTGTTAGCGCTCGCAAGGCAAGAAGGGTTGGTGAAGGTCCATATTGACCATCCTATTTCTACCTGTATGACATTAGGCAGCGTGCTTCGCGATCATTTCGGCTTGGCATATTGCGATGTTGTGCCCGCCGATAGCCAGGCTCCTGAAAGTGCTGCGTATTATTTAGCTGTTGCAGGTGCTGAACGGATGGCTCGTTTGGTGGAGCGCAGCGATCCATTAACGCTGTCTTTGGGGACTGGGCGCTCGGTTCGGGCTGCGGTAGAGGCTCTTAGCCGTATTGAGCGGCCCCAACATCGCTTTGTTTCTCTGGTAGGGAATGTTGCCAGGGATGGTTCGGCTAACCGCTACGACGCGGTCATGCTGCTGGCGGATAAAACGGGTGGCGAGCGCTTTTTACTACCTGCACCCGTGGTAGCGGAGTCGTTAGTCGAGAAAGAGGCCATGCTGACACAGCGCCTGTTTAAAGCGATTGCCGATGTGGCGAGAGAATCTGAAGCTGCCTTTATTGGAGTCGGCAGAATTGATCGGCAAGCCACGCTGTTTCAAGACCACTTCATCAGCGAAAGTGAGCTAGATGAGCTATTAAGCCTTAAAGCAGTAGGTGAGTTGCTGGGCTGGCCGCTTAACGACCAGGGAGAGGTGATTGATTGCTCAATAACACGGCGAGTGACCAGTTTGCCTCTAGAGCGGTTCGGTAAGCATCTTATGGTGGCAATAGCGGGTGGGCACGATAAAGCGCCCGCCATACGGGCAGCATTGCGAGGAGGCTGGTTAAAGGGATTGATAACGGATGAAATTGCGGCGAGACAAATCGTTAACACTATTGCTCAATGATTTATAGCGCAGTGCAACATGCAAATAGCTGAATGAATTAGCATAAAGTCTAAAAGAGTAGGCTTTGCTTTTTTTTGGCTTTCGTACGATCATTTGATCGACAGTTGATCAATTTGATCAGTTTGGCTGCGGTGACAATAGCGACATTGCCAGTAACCACAGTCCTTAATAACCACAGCCCTAATAACGACAGTTCCAGTAATCGCTGTGCCGATAAAAACAATGCCAATATTTGCCAAGAGGAAAGCTGTATGCGTCTTGCCCGTCATTTACCCGTCACGACCCTAGCGGCCGCTATTGCGGTAGCTGGCCAAGCCCACGCTCAAACAGAAATCACCGTTGCCACGGTAAACAATAACGACATGGTCATCATGCAGAGCCTGACCGATGCCTTTGAGCAAGCGCACCCGGATATCACTCTGGACTGGGTCGTGCTTGAGGAGAATGTGCTGCGTCAGCGTATGACCACGGATATTGCCACCGGTGGCGGGCAGTTCGATGTGATGACTATCGGTACTTATGAAGTGCCCATCTGGGCAGAACGTGGCTGGCTTGAGCCGCTGGAAAACTTGCCCGATGACTACAATGAAGATGATTTGCTGGCATCGGTACGCGATGGCCTAAGCCTAGATGGCACGCTGCACGCCCTGCCGTTCTATGCGGAAAGCTCCATGATGTACTACCGCACCGACCTGTTTGAGCAGGCTGGCATCGAGATGCCAGCGCAGCCAACCTGGGAGCAGGTGCGCGACTGGGCCGAGCAGTTACACGGTAGCGAAGAGAACCTGGCAGGTATTTGCTTGCGCGGTAAGCCGGGCTGGGGCGAGAACATGGCCTTTGTCTCGACACTGGTTAACACCTTTGGCGGCCGCTGGTTTGATGAGCAGTGGAACCCGGAGCTTAACTCTGAGGCCTGGAACAATGCGCTTGCGTTCTATGTTGACCTGCTAAGCAACTACGGTCCGCCCGGTGCCAGCTCCAACGGCTTTAACGAAAACCTAGCGCTCTTTTCTCGTGGGAACTGCGCCATGTGGGTTGATGCCACCTCGGCAGCAGGCAAGCTCTACGATGAAAACGAGTCTGACGTAGCAAGTACGCTAGGCTTTGCGCCAGCACCCATCGCCGAAACCCCTAAAGGCTCTCACTGGCTGTGGTCCTGGGCGCTGGCGATTCCCGCTTCCTCTGAGCACAAAGAAGCAGCACAGCAATTCATTACCTGGGCGACTTCACAGGAGTACATCGAACTTGTTGGTGAAACGAACGGTTGGACCAGCGTACCGCCGGGGACTCGTGAATCCACCTACGCCAACGAGCAGTACGTTGATGCTGCGCCATTTGCCGATTTTGTACTTAACGCCATACAAGAAGCTGATCCTACCGACTCCAGCCTAGAGCCAACTCCCTATGTCGGCGTTCAGTTTGTAGGTATTCCAGAGTTCCAGTCGATTGGTACGCAAGTGGGCCAAACGATTGCCGCCGCCTTGACCGGTGACACCTCAGTAGCTCAGGCGCTTGATAGCGCTCAGCGAGCCACCGAGCGCACCATGCAGCGGGCAGGCTACATCGAACGTTAATGCACTCTTGCGTCTGCCCAGTTATGGGCAGACGTATTTCAGTGGTTCTAGCAGGTCTGTTTTCTTGCAGGTATTTCCATGAATAGAACACGTGCTTCCGGCCGAACGGTCGGCGGGCTAAGAACGCTTTCGCTTCAAGCGCCCGCGGTATCGCTGCTGCTGCTCTGGATGATCGTGCCTCTGGGCATGACGATCTGGTTCTCTTTTCAGCGCTATAACTTACTCATGCCCGGGATGACCGGCTTCGCCGGGCTGGAAAACTATGAATACTTGCTGACTGACCCTGCCTTGTGGTCGGCGATGGGCACCACCCTGTTGCTGGTAGGGTCGGTACTGGTGGTTACGGTGGTGGGCGGCACGCTGCTTGCGGTGCTGTTCCAGCAGGAGTTTGCCGGGCGTGGCATTGCCCGAGTGCTGGCGATTTCTCCCTTCTTTGTCATGCCAACGGTGAGCGCGCTGGTATGGAAAAACATGATGATGCACCCCTCTAACGGGGTGTTGGCGTGGCTGGCGCAGTCGCTGGGGCTGCCTGCACTGGACTGGTTCTCATCGCTACCGCTGACCTCCATCATCATTATTGTGTCGTGGCAGTGGCTGCCGTTTGCACTATTGATCCTGCTCACCGCCATGCAGTCGCTGGATGAAGACCAAGTGGAAGCAGCGCGTATGGATGGTGCTGGGCCACTGGCGATTTTCTTCTTCATTACGCTGCCGCACCTAAAGCGTGCCATTAGCGTGGTGATCATGATTGAAATGATCTTCTTGCTGACGATTTTTGCCGAAATTTTTGTCACCACCTCCGGCGGGCCGGGACTCGCGACCACTAACTTAGCCTATTTGATCTATATCCAAGCGCTGCTGGATTTCGATGTGGGCTTGGCCTCAGCGGGTGGGGTGATCGCCATCATTCTCGCCAATATCGTCGCGATTTTCCTTGTCCGTATGGTCGCTAAGAACTTAGAAGACTAACCCCGGTGACAGGGCGTCTTGGGAGCATTTCAATGACACTTCATCGTAATAGCGTCGCGCCAGCTAACGCTCGCTCGTTGCCCATCAGGCAGCTGGTCTTAACCCTAGTGGGCTGGTCGATTGCCCTGATTATCTTTTTTCCCATCCTGTGGATGGTGCTGACCGGGTTTAAAACCGAAACGGCAGCAATTGCAGATCCAAGCTTTATCTTTTCCCCCACTCTTGAGAGCTATCAAGCCGTTCAGGCACGCTCGGGCTATGCGCGTTTTGCGCTAAATAGCGTAGTCGTGGCGTTTGGCTCGACCTTTTTAGCACTGCTGATTGCCATTCCATCGGCGTATGCCATGGCCTTTTTGCCCACTAAGCGAACCAAGGGCACGCTGCTTTGGATGCTGTCTACCAAAATGCTGCCACCTGTCGGTGTCTTGGTGCCTATCTATTTGATTTTCCGCGATGTGGGGCTGTTGGATACCCGTACCGGGCTAATCATTATTTATACCCTGATGAACCTGCCCATTGTGGTGTGGATGCTCTACACCTTCTTCAAGGATATGCCCAAAGACATTCTGGAAGCCGGCAGGATGGACGGCGCGTCCACTCTGCAGGAGGTGTTTTTCCTGCTGCTGCCGCTAACGTTGCCGGGCATCGCCTCTACTGGGCTGCTCTCAGTGATTTTGAGCTGGAACGAAGCGTTCTGGAGTCTCAACTTAACCTCGTCGAAAGCGGCACCGCTGACCGCGTATATTGCCTCGTTCTCAAGCCCTGAAGGGCTATTCTGGGCCAAGCTTTCAGCGGCTTCCACCATGGCAATCGCCCCCATCCTGATCCTCGGCTGGATGACCCAAAAACAAATGGTGCGCGGCCTGACCTTTGGCGCCGTCAAGTAAAGGAGTTCCCCATGGCAACCTTACAACTGAAGAACATTATCAAACAGTTTGGCGACACCAAGGTCATCAAAGGCATTGATCTCGAGGTGAACGACCGCGAGTTCGTGGTGTTTGTTGGCCCTTCGGGCTGTGGCAAATCTACGCTGATGCGCATGATCGCGGGCTTGGAGAGTGCAAGCGACGGCGACATTCTGATCGATGGTAAGCGAATAAACGATGTGGGCCCCGCCGACCGCGGCTTGGCCATGGTATTCCAGAGTTATGCGCTATACCCGCACATGACGGTTGAGGGCAACATGGGCTTCAGCATGCGCCTCGCTGGGGTACCCAAAGAGGAGCGCCGCGCCAAAGTGCTGGAGGCGGCCAAAATTCTGCAGCTGGAGCCGCTGTTAGATCGTAAGCCTAAAGCGCTCTCCGGTGGACAGCGCCAGCGGGTGGCGATTGGCCGGGCGATTGTGCGTAATCCCAGCATCTTCTTGTTTGACGAACCGCTCTCCAATTTGGATGCGGCGCTGCGGGTGCAGATGCGTATTGAGCTGGCACGGCTGCATGAAGAACTAGATGCCACGATGATTTACGTCACCCACGATCAGATAGAAGCCATGACCATGGCCGATAAAATCGTTGTGCTACACGATGGCGTGGTGGAGCAGGTGGGCTCGCCAATGGCGCTCTACCACCATCCGCGCAATCGCTTTGTGGCGGGCTTTATTGGCTCACCGAAAATGAACTTTCTACTGGTGACGTTGACCGGCGTAACGCCTGAAGGCGTAGCGATTCGTCTGCCCGGCGGCGGTGAGCGCAGCGTGCCGGTCGATGGTGCACACTTGGATGCTAACGCCACTCTTGAGCTGGGTGTTCGCCCAGAACACTTGGTCCTTGATGAACAGGGGCCGCTGAGTGGGCAGATCAAAGTGCTTGAGCGCCTCGGCGGTCAAACCTCGCTCTACGTTCAAATGGACGATGAGTTGATCACTATTATGGCTGATGGCGATGTGGCCTACCGGGTCAACGATAGCGTGCGTTTTGGTTTTGCCCCCGAGCGCGCCCATCTGTTTGACGCAGACGGGCTAGCCCTACCTAGCTTGCAGCAGCACCCGTTAGCGGGGCTGACCCGCCAAGATAATCGCGCGGCTACGGAATCTGCCTCTCCGGGGGAGCAGGTATGAAAGCGCTGATTTTTGATTGTGACGGCGTTCTGGTGGATAGCGAAGCACTCGCTGAAGAGACTCTTGAAACCCACCTTGGGCAGTGGCTACCGGATCTGGATATCCCGACGTTGCTCAGCCAAGCCCTGGGCATGACGACGGCCAATATCCTCGAGCACCTGGAACAGCTAAGTCGCCACTTGTTGCCGCCCCATGCCGCTGAACTGATCGATAGCGCCATAGAGGCGCGCTTGGCGAGGGAATTAACCGCCATTGCGGGGGCGCATGCAGCCATCAGCGGGATCGACTTACCCAAGGCTGTGGTCTCGAACAGCCGCCGTTGCCGAGTGCTGGCATCGCTCGTTACTACCCAACTGAACGGCGCGCTAGGCGATGTGCCGATTTTCACCGCCGAGCAGGTCGAAAACCCCAAGCCGGACCCCGCTATTTATCACTTAGCGGCCAGTTCTCTTGGCTGCCCACCCAGCC
>NZ_JABUZF010000208.1:78247-81723 GCF_014897885.1 Halomonas sp. 3D7M
CCCCCCCAGCCGCTGCCTGGTGGTAGAAGATAGCGTGGCAGGAGTGACCGCTGCTTATGCTGCAGGCATGCGAGTGATTGGTTTTGTAGGGGCAAGTCATATAGATGAACAGCAGTCTTCACGGCTACTGGCGGCGGGCGCTTGGCGAATTTTGCCCCATATGCGCGGACTTCACGCTTTAGTAGACGAGTGGCAATCCCATTTGCAAGGACAAGATAACAATGAAACTGCTCAATAAACGCGCCGTCATTACTGGCGGTGCCCGTGGTATCGGTTTAGCCATTGCTCAGCGCTACCTCGCCGAAGGGGCGAAGGTCATTGTGGCCGACATCGATGCCAACGCCATTGACGATGCGCTCGCCACGCTGCAACAAGACGCTGGTGCCGAGCGCGTGATGGGTGTCGTGCTGAACGTGTGCGATCAAGCCTCTATCAACGCCATGGTGGAGCGCGTTACCGAGCGATTTGGTGGGATCGATATTTTAGTCAATAACGCCGCGGTGTTTGATATGGCACCGGTGCTCGAGGTGACAGAGGCCAGCTTTGACAAGCAGTTTGCGGTGAATGCCAAGGGGCTGTTTTTTACCCTGCAGATCGTGGCTCGCGCCATGGTGGCACAAGGCCAAGGGGGCAAAATTATTAATATGTCGTCTCAGGCAGGCCGACGGGGCGAGCCACTCGTCAGCGTTTACTGTGCGAGTAAAGCCGCTGTGATTAGCCTGACCCAGTCCTGTGGGCTGGATTTGATCAAGCACCGTATTAACGTGAACGGCATTGCACCGGGGGTAGTGGATACGCCGATGTGGGAAGAAGTCGATGCACTGTTTGCACGCTATGAGAACCGCCCGCTGGGCGAGAAAAAGCGTTTGGTTGGCGAGTCTGTGCCCTTTGGGCGTATGGGATTGCCGGAAGACCACACGGGGGCCGCCGTGTTTCTTGCTAGTCAGGATAGTGACTACATCGTTGCCCAGACGCTCAACGTCGATGGTGGCAACTGGATGAGTTGAGACGCCTATGACCCCTGATCTTGTTTCGTTAAGCCACCAACTGTTGGATGCCGCCGAAGGCAAAACGCGCTTTATGGTTGCCCTGGCGGGGCCCCCCGGGGCAGGTAAGTCTTATCGCAGCGCGCTGTTATGCGATGCGATTAATCAGCAGCGGCCAGGGCAGGCAGCCGTGGTGCCGATGGATGGCTACCACTTCGATAACGCCGTGCTAGGTGATGAGCAACTGCCGGTGAAAGGCGCGCCGCACACCTTCGATGTCGATGGCTTACATCATGATTTAGCGCGCATTCGTCGCGCAGATCAACCGGTAGCGGTGCCGGTGTTTGACCGTCCGCTGGATCTTGCTCGAGCCGGGGGGCGGTTGATTACTCCAGCGCAGCGCATTGTGATTGTGGAAGGTAATTACCTACTGCTGGATCAAGAACCCTGGCGGGCGCTGCACAAGCTGTTCGACTGGACGCTGTTTATCGATGTGGACGATGCCGTACTGGTTGAGCGGTTGGTGAATCGCTGGCTGTGCATGGGCCAAGACCATATCGGCGCTCTCGAGCGCGCTCATCAAAAAGACATGCTTAACGCTGAACTTGTAAAAAACGGCAGCGTGCCACCTGACCAGCGCTGGCGCTAGGGCGCGGCGTGGCTAACAAATGACCCGGAGAGTGACGATGACTCAGCTTAATAATCACAACATGGGTGCTCTCAGTGCGGCGGTTGAGACGCCTACTTATGATCGGCAGGCCGTGACGCCAGGCATCGTGCATATTGGCGTCGGTGGTTTTCATCGTGCTCATCAAGCGATGTACCTAGACGCACTAATGAACCAGGGTGAGGCGCTTGAGTGGGGCATTGTGGGGGTGGGAGTAATGCCCGGCGATAAGCGTATGCAGCAGGCCCTTGCTGCGCAAGACTATCTCTATACGCTCGTGGTGAAACACCCCGACGGCGAGTATCAGCCCCGTGTGATCGGCAGTATGGTGGATTACCTGTTTGCGCCAGAAGACCCCGAAGCGGTGATCGAAAAAATGGCCGATCCCGCCATCAAGATTGTGTCGCTCACCGTGACGGAAGGTGGCTACAACTTCCATCCAGTGACTGGAGAATTCAATCTGGATTCTCCACAGGTACGTGATGATCTCGCCCACCCAGAGCAGCCTTCCACCAGCTTTGGCTTAGTGGTGGAAGCTCTGGTTCGCCGCCGGGCGCGAGGCATTGCACCTTTTACGGTGATGTCCTGCGACAATATTCAAGGTAACGGTGACGTGGCTAAACGCATGTTCAGTGCCTACGCCCGTGCACGCAGCGCAGGGCTTGGCGACTGGCTAGCTGCCGAAGTGGCGTTTCCCAATGCCATGGTGGATCGCATCACACCAGTGACAGCGCCTACGGATATTGACGAGCTGGCCCAGCGGTTTGATGTAGAAGATGCCTGGCCAGTGGTATGCGAGCCCTTCACCCAATGGGTGTTGGAAGATCACTTTCCCTTGGGTCGCCCGGCGCTTGAGAAAGTAGGCGTGCAACTTGTCGATGATGTAGAGCCTTATGAGCTGATGAAGCTTCGACTGCTCAATGCCAGTCATCAGGCGCTTGCTTACTTCGGCTACTTGGCAGGCTACCGCTATGCCCATGAAGTTTGCCAAGACCCGCTGTTTGTCGAGTTTTTGCTGGGCTATATGCGTGAAGAGGGCACGCCTACGCTGGCGCCAGTGCCAGGGGTAGATTTAGAAACCTATCGGCTGACCCTGATTGAACGCTTCGCCAACCCGCAAATTAAAGACACTCTGGCACGACTCTGTGCTGAAAGCTCTGATCGCATTCCCAAATGGCTCGTGCCTGTCATTCGCCAGCAACTTGCCCTGGGAGGTGAGATTAAGCGCAGCGCCGCCGTGGTCGCCAGCTGGGCACGTTACGCTGAAGGCGTCGATGAGCAGGGAGAAGCTATCGATATTGTGGACCGTCTGCGTGAGCCATTGATGGCTATTGCCACTAACAACCGCACGAACCCCGCTGCGTTTGTCGAGAACCGCGAGCTGTTTGGCGACTTGGCTGACCAGCCTCGCTTTCTAAACGCTTACCTAAAGTCATTGACGTCGCTGCATGAACGGGGAGCACGGGCTACTCTTGAGGCTCTGGTCGCGTCCAAAGGAACGTTGTGATGTATATCGGGGTAGATTGCGGTACACAGAGTACCAAAGTTGTGGTGGTAGATGTGGAGCGTGGCGTCATCCTGGGTGAAGGCAGTCGTCCCCATAGCCTAGACGAGGGAGAGCATGGCCGCCGGGAACAGGCGCCAGCAGAGTGGCTGGCAGCGCTCAAAGGAGCTTTTTTTCAAGCACTTGAGCATGCTGGTATTGATGCCAAGCAGGTGCGGGGGATTGGCGTTTCCGGACAGCAGCACGGCATGGTGGCACTGGATGCGGATGGTGTGCCGGTGTATCCCGCCAAACTGTGGTGCGATACCGAAACCAGTGC